>CAYUZL010000091.1:0-5240 GCA_964449725.1 uncultured Alteromonas sp.
TGGTACACCTGGTCGAATTATTGATCACATCAATCGAGGCACGCTTAAGCTCGACAAGCTTCGCTTCTTAGTACTAGATGAAGCCGACGAAATGCTGCGTATGGGCTTTATTGATGATGTTGAAAAAATATTGTCTCATGCTCCAGAAACCCGTCAAACAGCGTTGTTTTCAGCAACCATGCCAGAAGCCATCCGCAAAATAACCAAGCGTTATTTGAACGATCCTCAGCATGTTAAAATTGCGTCTAAAGTATCAACAGCAAGTACTATTCGCCAGCGTTACTGTCAAGTTAATGGCCATCATAAACTTGAAGCACTAACCCGAATTTTAGAAATAGAGCCTTTTGATGCCATGATTATTTTCGTGCGCACCAAAACCGCAACACAAGAATTAGCTGATAAACTGTCTGCTCGTGGTCACGACGTTGAACCTTTAAATGGCGATATCCCTCAGCAATCTCGTGAGCGTACTGTTGAACGATTAAAGCAGGGCAAAATCGATATCCTAGTTGCAACTGATGTTGTTGCACGTGGATTAGATGTTGAGCGTATCAGTCACGTTGTTAACTTCGACATTCCTTATGATACTGAATCTTATGTTCACAGAATTGGTCGTACTGGTCGTGCAGGTCGTGAAGGCGATGCAATTTTGTTTATTTCGCACCGCGAACAGCGTTTGCTTAAGTCTATCGAGCGCACCACTAAGCAAACTATTGCACCAATGCAAATACCGTCGATTAGCGAGCTAAACGAAACCCGTTTAAGCAAGTTTAAGCAATCGGTGATGGATGCCACTAGAGACGATTCATTAGAAACATTAATGCCTATCGTTGAGATGCTTAAAGAAGAATCTGAAACCTCTCCTGAAATATTAATGGCAGCATTAATGAGCTTAGCTCAAGGTGAAGAGCCACTTATATTGAAAGAATCTGACCGTCCAAACCTAGACGCCAGACCACCAAGAGAACGTCGTGAATACGACAACTCTGACCGAGGCCCGCGCAGAGGTGGAAGAGAAGGTGGCGGTCGTAAAATGCGTCCTGCCGAAGCCGGTATGCAACGCTTTAGAATAGATGTTGGTCATGCTCACAAAGTTAAGCCTGGTAATATTGTTGGTGCCATTGCGAATGAAGCAAACATCGACAGTAAACACATAGGTGCAATCCAAATCCACGACCAGTACAGTACTGTTGACTTACCAGAAGGTATGCCAAAAGAAACGTGTAATTCGCTTCGTCAAACACGGGTAGCGGGTCAGCGATTAAATATAAGAGAATGGTCTGACACACCGCCTAAGCGTCGTCGTAAGCCGAGAGAAGATAACAAGTAACGCGGCACGTTATGCAGTATTTTCCAGTATTTCTAGACGCGAACCACTTGCGCTGCCTCGTTGTAGGGGCAGGCGAAGTGGGAGCGCGAAAACTAGAACTTATCTTAAAAACACCAGCCAAGATTACTGTAGTATCCCCTGAAGCGGTCTCTACAGTAACCAAGCTGGTTAACGATAACGACCTGACTTTTCACCATAGAAAGTTTGAAGATGCTGATTTAGACAATATTAATATTGTGTTTGTGGCAACTGATGACGAAAACGTAAATAAATATGTACACGATCTGGCCACAGAACGAGGCATTTTGGTCAACGTTGTGGACAATACTCCACTTTGTAAATTTATTACCCCTTCTATTGTAGATCGTTCCCCCATCATCATTGCCATGAGCAGCGGTGGTGTAGCGCCAGTATTACTTCGTTACCTAAGACAAAAGTTAGAATCCGTCATCCCTACCCATGTGAGTCGTTTAGGTGAATTTTCTGAACGTTTCAGAGACAAAGTAAAAGCAAAACTGCCTTCAGTAACCGCAAGACGGTATTTTTGGGAAGATGTACTCGATGGCGATATCGGCGAATCTGTAGTTAAAAACCAAATGGACAAAGCCGAGCAAGATTTTGAACTTGCTCTTGATGTTGCAGGTACGGAACAAAACATTCAAGGTGAAGTATATCTGGTTGGCGCAGGTCCAGGCGATCCTGATTTACTTACCTTCAGAGCACTTCGGTTAATGCAAAAAGCCGACGTGGTTGTTTACGACCGCTTAGTATCTGACGAAATATTAGAGCTAGTGCGACGGGACGCTGAAAAAGTATACGTTGGAAAAGCACGAAGTAACCACTCTCTTCCTCAAGAAGATATTAACCAGTTAATGGTTGATGAAGCCAAAAAGGGCAATCGGGTTGTTCGTTTAAAAGGCGGTGACCCTTTTATTTTTGGCCGTGGCGGTGAAGAAATTCAAACCCTTGTTAGTCATGGTGTTAACTTTCAAGTTGTGCCCGGTATAACTGCAGCTGCAGGTGCAGGCTCCTATGCAGGTATTCCGCTCACGCACAGAGATTATGCGCAATCAGTGGTGTTTGCCACAGCACACTTAAAAGATAATTCCATCGATTTAAATTGGACAAGCCTAGCCCAACCCAATCAGACAGTTGTATTTTATATGGGGCTGACAGGCCTTCCAATACTGTGTGAAAAACTGATTGAACACGGTTTAGATAAGACCACACCAATTGCTCTAATAGAATCTGCCACTCGAGAAAACCAACGAGTTGTAACAGGAACACTTGAGTCAATCACAGGCGACCCATTGACCAAAACGGTAAAACCACCTACGTTAATTATAGTAGGTGGTGTGGTGTCTTTGCACAAAGAGTTAAGCTGGTTTAACGAGAAAGACAATAACGAATAAAACGGAGAGCTATGATGCATCGAATTTGGCGGAGTCTATCGCTTTTCGTATTGTTATTGTGTCTTTCCACTTCTCTTTACAGTGCGCCAAATCAACAAATTAGTTTTAACCGCGTCGATAAAGGTCAGTCTATCGAGTACGATTATCGTTGGTATGATCACAACAACAAGATAAGACACGTTAAATTTGAAATAAATAAACAAGCTATTGCCAAATTACCTCGTAACCAAGCTAACTACAAACCCGCATTAATCCAAAGCAAAATAAGACGAGACCTAACTCACTTAGCCAAAGGCGTAGACCCTCGAAAAGCAAGAATCATTATTCAGCAAATTGGCGATGACTTAGACGTTTCCATACGCAGTGACAACGGGCAATTAATTAACTTGCTGCATACAGAGTTTCAACATCAAAAACAACTGACTTACGAGCTTTATCTAAAACAGCATTACTTTGAAAAATTTACCTCTGCCAACGGCATAAATGGCGTGAAAGCAGATCATATTCGCTATATTCAAGAGTTTTCTCCTGTATTTAACCAAGCTGCGAAACAATTTTACGAGATTCAAGAGGGCGAAAGATCGGTGCGAAATTACATGGACCTGTTGTTAAGCTGGGTACAAAGTATTCCCTACAGCACCTTAACAGGCCGAGGAGAAAGTAATGGAGCCGGTTTTTTACCTCCTGTAAGGCTGCTCGATGCCAACATGGGCGATTGTGACAGTAAAAGTGTTCTTCTTGCAGCCTTACTAAGAAATTATTTACCTCAAGCTAAATTCCAATTCATTATTTTGCCTCAGCATGCACTTTTAGGTATTAAAACCAGCGAACAACCATCTGATTTCACCGTAGAAAATGACGGTGCAAGGCTCGTAATTATGGAACCCACCGGCCCTGCTCCATTTGGTTTTGGCGAAGCGGCTGAATCAAGTAAAACTACGATCCAGCGAGGCCTAGCCACCTTTCAAGTTATTCCGTAATAGTTAACCTACTTAAATTAAAGCTCTTTCTCAGCAAATTCAGCCAATCTCGACCGCACTACTCCATCTAAGTTAATAGTGGCACTGCCTGAAAAGTTCTTAAATCGTTCAACTAGATAGGTTAACCCTGATGTCACCGCCGATAGATAGTTGCTGTCTATTTGCGATAAGTTTCCTCCACAAATCAGCTTAGTGCCTTCACCACAACGGGTAATGATAGTTTTAAGTTGAGATGCAGTTAGGTTTTGCGATTCATCAAGAATAACGATGGCGTTTTGAATACTGCGCCCACGCATAAAGTTCACCGATTTAAACTGAATATTGGCTTTTTCCATAATGTAACTCATGGAACCTTTCACGTTTTCATCGTGTTTGTGTAGGACTTCTAAAGAATCGGTAATTGCCGCCAACCAAGGCGCCATCTTTTCTTCTTCAGTGCCCGGTAAAAAGCCAATAGATTCTGCTATTTCAGGTGTGCTTCGGGTAACAATGATTTTATCGTACATGTTCCTTTCAACAACCATTTCTAGCGCTGCGGCTAAGGCTAGCAGGGTTTTACCGCTGCCCGCTGGTCCTGTGAGTATGACTAAATCTATGTGTGGGTCTAGCAAAGCATGCAGCGCCATGGCTTGGCCAATATTTTTAGGTGAAATTCCCCATGCGTTTCGACCCATAATTCGTTCAACGCCAAGGTCTAACACTTCGATATGTTCATCGGAAACATGCTCAACCAAACCAGCGAATTGACTTGATTCGTCAACAAGGAACTCGTTGATATAGGCATCGGGCACTAAACTACGCTCAATAGTGTGCACAGTATCTCGCCCTTCGGTTTTACTATCAACAGACGTAACTTTATCCCAAAAGTTACCTTCAAACTCATGATAGCCTTTAGACAGGTATTTAATATCCGTGACTAACTGATCGGTGCGGTAATCTTCAACTTGTGCCAGCCCTGCGCCTTTGGCTTTTAGACGCATATTGAGGTCTTTGGTTACCAACACAACTGGCTGAGGTGAGAATTCATTTTGTAAATGTAGGGCAACGTTAATAATGCGGTTGTCGTTTTCGTTGGAAGCAAATACTTGTAAGTTTTTAACCATACTCAAATCGCTGAATATAGATAAGGTTCCAGTAGGCGCTGTTGGCCCCGAACCTAAACCCGTTAAACTTACCCCTGCAAGCATTTGTTCCGGTGTCGCGTCGTGGAGTAAATCTTCCATTGCTCGAATTGACACTCTAGCATCTCGAGCAACGTCCTTCTTGCTGTCTTTGATGTAGTCGAGTTCTTCAAGTACTGTCATTGGAACAACTACGTCATGCTCTTTGAAAGACATAAACGCGTGTGGCTCATGCAGTAGTATGTTGGTATCAAGGACATAAATCTTAGTGGAATCACTTTTTTTCGGTGGCATAGTTCACTCCTTTACCCTCTCTCTTCCAACATTAGTGCAGTTTGCAAAAAAACACACCAATTTCTTGCAGATTTTTGCATTGCTTGCCACGCTTACATACAAT
>CAYUZL010000092.1:0-3887 GCA_964449725.1 uncultured Alteromonas sp.
AGTTTAAATAATTACCTAAGTTTTAACAGGGAATAAAGATTAGAGCAAAAATGTCATTCTGATAATCATTCGTTGTTTTATACTCTCTATAGCCATTAGAGACAGCTATACCGACTACATAACATTTACCCTGATACTCCATTATCTTGCTTGTTTGCTCTCCGTTTGCCAACGCAAGTTCTATTTCAGGAAGAGAGATACTATCGTTGACTCGTTCAGGGGCATGGGTAGTTGATGAAATGATCAAGCCATCTCTTTGGCAAAAATAACCGAATGGAGTCACAGATTTATCCTCTATATGAGGCATTGAATCATCCAACATTGCTTTAAATTCTGGCGCACTATCGAAGACTATTCCAATACCACCAATGGCTTTGTTGTTCGTTTTATTTTTAATCGTTGCGTTATAGATATAGGTCGGGCGATTATTGTATTGTTTAACAGGTACAAATTCAGACACGCTATACTGCTGTGTATCTTTCAATTTTAAAGCGTCAAAACAGCCACTATTCGCTGCTAATTCAGTGCCAACGAGATGCTGATTATCTGAATTTGATACAGCAACTACAATGCCTGCAGCATCATACAAATATAAATTAGTGTATACAGTGTATAGGTCATTTATATTTTTCAAAATGGATGTAAGCTGAGTTTGATTTTTGTGTGTCTCGCTGGCTGAAACTAGCGCAGTTTGGAACAAATTCGTTAATGCCCACCAACGACAATCATTTGCTCTTTCATAGAGGTTTCTGTCCATTAAGTCTACAGCTAGCATTGCGCTGGACTTTGCATTGTTCATTCGAGAAGTAATAACAGTGGATTGTAAGTTATCAATTGAAATTGAAAAGATACTGGCTATCTCAGTGCCAATGTTTCTAACTTCACTTAAAACTGGCATAAATTCAACGGCGTTTTGCCGTGCAGATGCAATTATTCCATTTAGCACAATGAGTGCTAAATCGCCTTCAACTTTTTTAGATAATTTTAATATATTTTGAATATCATCAGAAAAAAAAGTATTACTTGTTGATCTGATAGAGTGAGTTTCGTTTTTAACAGAGCCTTGATTATTGCTCTCAAAGGCTGTTGATAATGGAGTGACAATGAGTCCACTCCATCCTAACCCTGTAAATCCTTGGTATCCGGAGGTTACTGCTTTGTTACCAATGTAGTCCTTGTTTTTGAAGCGCAGTAAATCAACGGGTTGATCCATTGAAATTCTGGTTCCTACAGTAAAAACAGAAGGTGATGAGCTCGCAATGATTTTGTTTTTGTTGTCCAGAATCATTAAAGTACTGTCGAGCTCAGCTGCAAGTAGTTGTTTGAATATCCCTTCCATTTCGTCATCAAATTTGAAACAAAGACAAAGCACCCCAATAACACGGGAGCCATTTTCGTCGGTTTCTTTTATGCACTGAGAATAAATAAGAGAATGAGGTGTATTTTTTTGAATGTCACTAAGGCCAAAAGTTTCAACATAGTTCTCTGGATCTTGTAATGTTTTTGTAATGAGTTCATCGCTACAAAATTCAATATTATTATGTTCGTCTAGGTTAGCGAGCACTTTTCCTTTTGTATCCAAAATAACGATTTCGTTGTACACACTGTATTTGGCTGCATATTCTCTTAATCGTTCTCGGATGGTGCTAAGGGGCTCGTTATTGTAATTATCCTGTAGAATGAATTTCCGAATATCATCATCGGTAGATAAGAAGCCGACGTCAGCGGTTCTTTCAAATAAGTTTCTTATTAGTAGATCGATAGCGACACAGGCTATTTTCTCATTTTCAGCAGTACGCTTTTCAATTTGTTCACTAACCAAGTTTGAAATAAGACGAGATTGAAGCTCTGAGAATGTATTTTTGGTGTGATGCATTTCTTCCAAAATACTAGCAGCAACATTTTGGCTGTTGATTTTACCGATTAGGTTTATCTTATCCCACCAGTTATTGAGGGTATGAAGTCGATGGTCGTAAGCTTTTATGCTGGGAAGTGATTCATGTAAGCGTGAATTTAATTTAATTGCTATTGACTTCAATTTGTTTTCTCTTTGCTCAAGTTACTTCAATGACAATACTGCGTTACATTTTGCAAAAATGAAGTAAGGCGTATTGCTATAATACTTTTTGACTATTCTTTTATCGGCAAATGCAGCCAATAGTTTATACAGAATAAAACAAACGAACGTTGAATAAGTAATGTATTGTTTTTAAGTCTAATCAATAACCTGAAAATTTCAATCAATTCATTAATTGGGGTAATTTTATTGAAAATATGTAAATAAAAACTGTGAAAGAGGGGAAAGCCAGTGGTGCAAGGTTATGTTTAACTGGCTTTGGGAGTTAGTGTTTTTAGTGTAGAAAGTTTTTAAGCCAGTTCATCCAAACACAATTCTTCTTTAATTTGTACGCACCATTGTTTAACTCTTTCTTCTGTGAGTTCAGGTTGTCTATCTTCATCAATACCTAACCCAACGAAGTGATCGTCATCAGCCATACCTTTAGACGCTTCAAAGTCATAACCCGCGCAAGGCCATTGACCGACGAGTATTGCGCCTTTAGTTTCAACTATATCGCGCACCATTCCCATGGCATCTAAGAAGTATTCTGCGTAATCTTCTTGATCGCCGCATCCAAATATTGCAACTAACTTGTCGGTGAAATCAATTTCTTCTAAATCGGGGAAAAAGTCGTCCCAATCACATTGTGCTTCACCGTAGTACCAGGTGGGAATGCCGAACAAAAGTAAATCAAATTCAGCTATTTCTTCTTTGGTACTTTTGGCAATATCGCGAACATCAATTAATTGCGAACCCAACTCTTTTTGAATCATTTTTGCAACGTGTTCTGTATTTCCTGTATCACTACCAAAAAAAAGGCCTACACTCGCCATTTAGTTACCTCAAAAATTAAAAATTAAAATCACGCCACTAGTGTAGTTTGCAACATTCGTTGAATACTACTTTTGGCGAATCTCATTGAAGCTGACTCAATGAGTACATAATGCTCAACCTTGGTTAAGCCTCACTGTATGTTTTTGCGAATGTTATCACACTTGTTTTAAAATTTATTGACTAACCTTAACATTCGCTTAGTTGGTGGAAGTAAGCATACGTAAAACTATTTGATTAAACACAGTGGGTTTTTCGGCATGTAACCAGTGGCCCGTATCTGAAATTATCTTAAATGTCGCTTTGGGAAACATTTGTTTTATTGGTTGTGCGTGCGCTTGGGTCAAATAATCGGATTTTTCGCCTTTTATAAACAGTGTTTCTCCCTCGTATGTTTTATTTGAAAATGGCCAGCCGATAATATTTGAATAGCTGTTAACCAAGCCGGCTAAATTGAATTGCCAGCGCCATTGGTTGTCTATTTGCTTTAAACTTTTTAGTAAAAATTGTGCAGTGCCTGGTTCGACTAAAATACTATTTAAAATCTCTAAGCCTTGTTTTCGGTTCTCAATATTTGCATCTTGAACTGCTTGCAGTGCTTTAAATACAGTGTCATGTCTAGGGGGATATATGGCTGGTGCAATATCTGCAACAACTATTTTTTTTATTTTTGAGGGGTGTAAAAGGGCCATTGCCATAGCGACTTTCCCTCCTAACGAATGACCAACAATGCTTGATGGATAAAAACCTTTTTCTGATAGTAATGTATCTATTTCTGTGATGACGGATTCAAATGTCCATTCGCTCAAATGTGATGACTTACCGTGACCAGGTAAGTCAATGGACATTACGTTAAAGTGGGCTGATAAGTGTTTATTTAGATTATTTAAATTGTCTTTATCACCAAATAAGCCGTGTATCAAAACAACCTTAGGTAAGTTGTTATTTGTTGACGCTGATAAAGAATAGTTAATTGTATTTGCCATTATTCAGGTAG
>CAYUZL010000093.1:0-10716 GCA_964449725.1 uncultured Alteromonas sp.
GCAATATGCGAACAAGTCCGAGTAGCATGGGCTTTACATCTTCGTGGTAAGAGTCGAATACTGATAAATCAAGTTGACCTCTATGACTGCGAACTAAATCTCTGATTGCGGACCTTTGCAGCTTAGTAAAGCCTGGTAAATCGATAAAGTCGAGTATGTAGGCGCCATGTTTATGGTACCGCTTATATTCAATGTGGAGTCCAATTTCGTGTAATAGTGCTGAAGCGCCAAGTACAGCTTTGGTATCTAAATGGCAGACATTTGATTGCGCACAGAGTTGTTCGCAAAAGGTCAATGATGTTGATTTAACTGCTTGAGCATGTTGCTTTTCAATGTGGTAGCGATTCATTACCACATTTAATGTTTGACTTTGACGGTCACTGTCGTTGACATTGTCCAGCATTCCGTAAATCAAACCTTCTCTAAGAGCACCTCCAGATATATTCATCTCCTTGATTTGGAGGCATTCAAAAAGGCTAATTAATATGGCTAGTCCGCTAGGAAAAATAGCTTTTCGAGACTCACTTAAGCCCGCTACATCGAGTGCTTCAATATGGGCGCATGCTATACACTCTTGTTCTAGTTTATATAAATAATCTAGTCGAATGGCGTCGCTAATACCTCGTGATACCAATATTTCGGTTATGGCTTGAGGTGTACCTGAAGCACCTAAACAATAAGACCAGTCAAAGCATAGAATGGACTGAGATACACTGGCGATTAGAGATTTTGCGTGAAGTTTTGCCTGCTCAAAGTTAGCGGAAGTGATAGCGCCATTTGGGAAAAAACGCTCCATTACGGTTACACAACCCATATCAAGGCTACGCAGGTATATTGGGTGCATGTCGTTTCCGAGAATAACTTCGGTGCTTGCGCCACCGATATCGACGACTAGCATGTTGCCTTGGTTGGCGGAGGTATAGGCGACACCCAAATAAATTTGTCGTGCTTCTTCCTCTCCGCTAATCACTCTGAGTCTATGGTTTAAAATTGTTTCTGCACGGTCAATGAAGGTTCCAGCGTTCCTAGCTAATCGCAAGGTGGCAGTTGCTACGACTTTTATATTTGATGAAGGGATATCTTGCAACCTTTCTGAAAAGGTTTCTAGACAGCCCAGGCCTCGCTTCATGCTTTCTTCAGACAAGACCATTTCGTCATTTAAACCTGACGCTAAACGAACTTTTTGTTTTATCTTGCTAACAATTTGGACGTTTCCACTAACAACGTGTACTACCACCATATGGAAACTGTTAGAGCCTAAATCTACCGCAGCGAAATACTCACCGTTGCGGTAGTGTTCAGAAAGAGATGATGCGTTTTTCATTATCTATTCGGTTTGTGTTTCGGTCTTCTATTCCCAGAACGCGAATTGTTTCCCGGGCGGTTACTATTATTCCGACGACGTTGCACAGGCTTGGGAGCCTTTATGTCTTCTAATAAAGAATCAGATTCATAATCGGTCACAGGGATGACATGTTGGATGTAGGTCTCTATTTGAGGTAAGTTCATCGCGTATCGTTCACAGGCGAAACTAATGGCATGGCCGCTTTGCCCTGCACGGCCAGTACGCCCAATTCTGTGGACATAGTCTTCTGCATCGTCGGGTAAATCATAGTTGAATACGTGAGTAACTGCATCAATATGCAAGCCGCGTGCTGCAACGTCAGTTGCAACGAGTATATCAAGTTGGCCTTTGGTGAAGTCTTCTAATATACCTAGACGTTTATTTTGAGGCACGTCACCACTGAGCATTCCCACACGATGCCCATCGGCTTTAAGCCAAGCTTCTACGGTTTCACAGCCGTATTTGGTGTTGGCAAAAACGATGGCTTTTTCAGGCCACTCCTCTTCCAACAAAGTGAGTAATAGACGCATTTTGTCTTTGTCTGAGGGATAGAATAACTCTTCTACAACACGGCTTGCTGTGCGTTGTTTAGGCTCTATTTGTACATGAGTTGGGTTATCCATGTGCTCATAGGCCAGTTCTTGTACACGGTAACTTAAGGTTGCAGAAAACAACATGCTGAGTCGTTTATCCGCAGGGGGCATACGATTAAACAAAAAGCGTATATCTTTGATGAAACCTAAATCGAACATGCGATCAGCTTCATCTAACACTGCAACTTGAATGTTTTTCAATGAAAACACGTTCTGTTTGTAGTAATCGAGGATACGGCCTGTTGTGCCAATAATAATATCAACACCTTGTTCTAACGTTTCACGTTGACTTTGGTATCCTTCGCCCCCATAGATTAAACCTAAGGTTAATCCAGTGTGTTTACTCAGCAGTGCAGCATCATTGTATATTTGTACTGCAAGTTCCCGAGTAGGTGCCATAATTATGGCTCTAGGGTCATTGGATTTCCCTTCTGAAGGGGTTTTTAGCAAGTGATGAAAAGTCGCAACAAGAAAAGCAATGGTTTTGCCTGTTCCTGTTTGCGCTTGACCCGCAATGTCTAAACCTTCTAATAAAGGTGGTAGACTCATCGCTTGAATTGGCGTGCAGTTATTAAAATTGGCTGCGTCGAGCGCTTTGACTACATCGTTGTGTAACGGTAAGTCAGAAAAATGAGTTTCAGTTAAGTGAGTAGTTTGCATAGCTTATAGCTTTCTGTACTTGCATAAATAACGGTTTCTATATAACACTATAGGTAAAGCTGAATAAATCAGCGACAGTACCTTATCGGAGAAAAGAATGAGCGACAAAATTATCCAGTTATCTGATGATAAATTCGAGGCGGATGTTATCAATGCAAATGGTCCTGTGCTGGTTGACTTCTGGGCGGAATGGTGTGGCCCATGTAAGATGATTGCCCCAATCTTGGAAGAGATTGCAAGCGACTATGATGGAAAGTTAACAGTTGGGAAGTTGAATGTCGATGAAAATAACGAAACTCCACCAAAATATGGTATTCGAGGTATCCCTACTTTGTTGCTATTTAAAGATGGAAATGTTGTTGCGACTAAGGTTGGCGCCTTGTCTAAGAGTCAACTAGAAGACTTCCTAAACGAAAATATTTAATTATTATTGTTTCATTAAATTTGTTAAAAAGTCGGCTTCAAACGCCGACTTTTTTATTTATTTAAAAATATGCACGATTTTTATGCGCTAAAGCTGGACGTAACCAGTATATGGTGCTAACTTTCTATCTGGTCACTACCTGAACCACCATGCTAGTCCGAAAAGGACTTTCAGCGAGCAATCCCTAAAATAAATAGCATTAATTTAATCAACAACATGTACGTTCCTATGTGAACTAAGCACAAAGACCCACCGATATGAATTTAACCGAATTGAAGAACAAGCCGATCAGTGAACTCGTTGCATTGGCAGAAGAAATGGGCCTAGAAAATATGGCCCGTGCACGCAAACAAGATATTATCTTTTCTATTTTAAAATCTCATGCCAAAAGTGGCGAAGATATTTTCGGCGATGGTGTGCTTGAAATTCTTCAAGATGGCTTTGGCTTTTTGCGATCAGCTGACTCGTCGTATTTAGCTGGTCCCGATGATATCTACGTTTCTCCAAGCCAAATTCGTCGATTTAATTTGCGAACAGGTGACACTATTGCGGGAAAAATTCGTCCGCCAAAAGATAGCGAACGTTATTTTGCTTTATTAAAAATTCGCGAAGTGAATTTTGATAAGCCAGAAAATTCACGTAATAAAATTTTATTTGAAAACCTTACACCTTTACATGCCAATGAAAGAATGCGCATGGAACGAGGAAATGGTTCCTCGGAAGATATTACCGCACGTGTTTTAGATTTAGCATCACCTATAGGTAAAGGACAACGTGGCTTAATCGTTGCTCCCCCAAAAGCGGGTAAAACACTGCTGTTACAGAATATTGCCCAATCAATTGCTGCGAATCACCCCGATTGTGAGCTGATGGTATTGCTAATTGATGAGCGCCCGGAAGAAGTAACAGAAATGCACCGCCTTGTAAGAGGTGAAGTTGTTGCATCGACCTTTGATGAACCAGCTAGTCGCCATGTGCAAGTTGCTGAAATGGTAATTGAGAAAGCGAAGCGTCTTGTTGAACACAAAAAAGACGTTGTTATATTGCTTGATTCAATTACTCGTTTAGCCCGTGCGTATAACACAGTTATTCCTTCATCGGGTAAAGTGTTAACCGGTGGTGTAGACGCAAACGCTTTGCATAAGCCGAAACGCTTTTTTGGTGCGGCGAGAAATGTTGAAGAAGGCGGTAGTTTAACTATTATTGCAACTGCGCTTATTGATACTGGGTCTAAAATGGATGAAGTTATTTACGAAGAGTTCAAAGGCACAGGTAACATGGAATTGCATTTGAATCGTAAAATAGCGGAAAAACGCGTATTCCCAGCGATAGACTTTAATCGTTCAGGTACGCGAAGAGAAGAGCTATTAGCTGCGAAAGACGAGCTACAAAAAATGTGGATTTTGCGCAAAATTGTCCATGAAATGTCCGAAATTGACGCCATTGAATTCCTTATCAATAAACTGTCTATGACAAAAACCAATGATGAATTTTTTAGTGCAATGAGAAGACAAAAAAGCTAACTCTACATACAATAGGTTATTCATGAAATTAAAAGCACTGGCCCTGTCTTTATTGATCCCGACGCTTTCCCATGGGGAAACTGTGTCGCCGTCTGTCGTTGATAAAATGGCTGATGACATCGAACCTCATGTCATTGCCTTACGTCATCATTTTCATGAATTTCCTGAGTTATCTAATCGAGAATTTGATACGGCCAAACGGGTTGCACAGGAGCTAAGAAAATTAGGTCTTGAAGTACAAACGGGTGTTGCTAAAACAGGGGTTGTCGCTATTTTAGATAGTGGAAGACCTGGCCCTGTTGTTGCGCTTCGTGCGGATATGGACGCATTACCTGTTAAAGAAATTCTTGATTTGCCTTTTAAATCCGAAGTTATCGGTGAATTTAACGGGCAACCTGTGCCTGTTATGCATGCTTGTGGTCACGATACTCATATGGCTATGCTATTGGGTGCAGCTAAAATTCTTACTGATTTAAAAGATCAGCTTAACGGTAAAGTGAAATTTATCTTTCAACCCGCTGAAGAAGGCGCGCCTGCAGGTGAAGTTGGCGGTGCAGAAGTCATGGTACAAGAAGGCGTCTTAGATAACCCTTCTGTAGATGTTATTTTTGGCTTACATATTAGTTCGAATGCCGATGTGGGTACGGTGAGGTACCGTCCAGGTGGCATGATGGCTGCGGTAGACCCATTCAAGATAGAAATTGAAGGTAAGCAAGCCCACGGTGCTTATCCTTGGAAAAGTGTTGATCCAATAACAACGTCAGCGCAAATGATTATGGCTTTGCAGACTATCGTCAGCCGAGAAGTACGTCTTATTGACGATGCTGCGGTGGTGACTATAGGGTCTATTCACGGTGGTAATCGTTCGAATATCATTCCCGAAAAAGTGGAATTAGTCGGAACTATTCGTACTTTGAATAAGCAAGCTAGAGACCTTATGTATGAAGCTGTGCCTCGAAAAGTTCAAGGTATTGCTGATAGCATGGGGGCTGAAGCCACATTAACTTTACCTTTAGATTACAGCTACCCTGTTACCTTTAATGATCTAGATTTGACTGCAGCTATGGTGCCAACCTTAGAAAGAACGGCTGGCGCAAAGAACGCGATAATAGCGAAGCCAGCCACAGGAGCAGAAGATTTTTCATTTTTCCAAGAGAAAGTACCAGGCCTATATATGTGGGTTGGAGGAAAGCCTTTGGATGTAGCTGAAGTTGATTCTCCCGCTCATCACACTCCAGAATTTTTTGTAGACGACAGCGGTATGAAGTTAGGCGTTAAATTACTGACTAATTTGACGCTTGATTACATGGATGCAAATCAGTAACTAGGTTTATTTGATTGAATAAGGTAAACTTCTGCGCCTTATTTGCTCATTCAATAAACTGAAGGTTACATACTATGGCAAAAGTCGCCATCGTGATGGGGTCAACGTCTGATTGGCCTACTATGGAACAAGCGGCAATAATGTTAGAAACACTGGGCGTTGACTACGACGCTTCTGTGATTTCTGCTCATCGAACGCCAGCACTACTTACTGATTTTGCCACGTCGGCTCATGAAAATGGCTATGATGTCATTATTGCTGGAGCTGGTGGAGCTGCTCATTTGCCTGGAATGATAGCTGCTCATACACATCTACCTGTATTTGGTTGCCCTATTAAATCGAAAGCGTTAAGCGGTGTCGATTCTCTTTATTCAATTGTGCAAATGCCGAAAGGGGTTGCTGTTGGGACATTAGCGATAGGTGAAGCTGGCGCTGCGAATGCTGGTTTACTTGCTGCACAGGTGATAGCCTTGCATGATGACAATGTTCGAGAGAAAATTATTCAATTTCGTGAAAACCAAACTCAAGCCGTATTAGAAAACGCAACTTTGGAGCGTAGTTAATGCAAGTGTTGGTGTATGGAGCAGGTCAACTTGCTCGTATGATGTATTTAGCGGGTGCGCCGTTAGGCACTGAAGTGTGGGCTGTGGACGTCGCAAATGAAACCGTAGTTCATCCTGTATCCAAAGTAGTCAGTGATCGTACTTTAGCCCAGGCGATAGATACCGCTGATGTGCTAACCGTTGAATTTGAACATGTACCAGAGCATTTACTTGTTGAAGCTGATAAAACCGGTAAGTTATATCCTTCTATGGAAGCTATTTTGGTGGGCGCTGACAGAGTAAAAGAAAAGCAGTTATTATCGTCGCTTAACATTCCCAACTGTCCTTACAAAATTGTCACTGAGATAAGTCAACTTGATGACTGTGTGGCTGAGCTTGGCGAAAGCTTGATAATCAAGGCAAGCAGAGATGGCTATGATGGTTATGGTCAGTGGCGTATGAAAAACGCGACTGAACTTGATAGTTTAAAGCAAGTACTTGCAAATCTTGATTTGAATACAGTGCCGTTAGTTGTTGAACAGTGTTTAGAGTTTGATAGAGAGCTATCTATTATTGGTGCTCGAAATCAAGATGGACAAACCGTCATATACCCATTAGCTCAAAATCGTCATCACGAAGGTCAGTTGCATGTGTCAATTGCACCCGCGTCTCGTATGTCTGATGCACTTCAAGCCCAAGCAGACAAAATATTTGAAACATTGGCTAATGGCTTACAATATACCGGCGTATTAGCGGTGGAGTTGTTTCAAGTGGGCAATGAATTATTAGTTAATGAAATAGCCCCTAGAGTACATAATTCAGGTCACTGGACGTTACACGGTGCTGATACAGACCAATTTGACAATCACTTACGAGCGGTTCTTGGTCTTGCACTTGGTAGCACGAGACCATTGGGTGTTTCAGCTATGGTGAATATTATAGGTTGCAGTAGCTTTTCAAGAGACTTATTAAGTTTACCTGGCTGCCATATGCATTGGTACGGGAAATCAGTAAGAGAAAAACGGAAAATGGGCCACATCAATGTGCTAGCTGAAAGCACTCTAGCTTTAGGTTCAACATTAGAAAAATTGTCGCAGTTTTTGCCCTTAGAGCATTTTCCAGTTCTGCTGTCAGAAGCTGAAGATATTTAAAGCCATGATGTCTTTGATTTTCCCGCATGCTTAATGTGTATAGGCTAAGAAAGTAGTTTCAGTTATAAAAAATAGAAATTTAGGAGTAAGGCATGTCTCAGATCGATATTGGAATAACGCAAGCAGATAGAGAAGCTGTTGCACACGGGCTAAAAAAGTTACTCGCAGATTCATACACTTTGTATCTTCAAACCCATAACTTTCATTGGAATGTGGAAGGCCCACAATTTCGTGAACTGCACTTGATGTTTGAAGAGCACTATACTGAACTTGCCACAGCGGTAGATGAAATTGCTGAGCGTATTCGTACTTTAGGCGTTGCAGCTCCGGGTACTTATAAGTCTTTTGCAGAATTAAGTTCTATTAAAGAAGTTGAAGGTGTTCCGACGGCGTCTGAAATGGTGGCATTGTTAAACTCTGCCCACGAGCAAGTAGTTAAAACTTGCCGCGATGTATTGAAAGTGGCGCAAGACGCCGACGATGAGTCTACTGCCGCTGTGGTATCTGATCGCATGCGTGTACATGAAAAAACGGCGTGGATGTTAAGAGCGTCATTGCCTAAAGCATAAAAGAAATTTATCTAGTTCTATTGAACGCATATTAAAAAGCCGCCTGACAGTTTTATGTTAGGCGGCTTTCTTCATTCAGTTACTCACTTTTCTTCGGTTTTATACTTATCAAACCAAGCAATAATATTTCCTACTTTTTGCATTAGTCGGGTAGGGCGCGAGGCAATACCATGAGATGCTCCAGGTAATCTAACCATAGCTGACTCTATTCCGTTAAGCTTTAGCGCCTGATAATACTGTTCAGTTTCACTAATAGGCGTCCTGTAATCTGACTCACCTGTTAATAGCATTGTCGGCGTAGACACATTACCTACCAGTGACAATGGTGAATGTTGCCACAATGTTTCGTGGTTATTCCACGGCATTTTTTCCATCCAATACTGGGTGAAATAAGGGTAAGCGTCTGCTGTTAGCGAGAAGCTCATCCAATTAATTACGGGCTTGGCGACAACCGCAGCTTTAAATCGATCTGTTTTACCTATGCTCCAAGCGGTTAGGGTTCCGCCGCCAGAACCTCCGGTAATAAAGAGGTTTTCTTTGTCGACATAAGACGCCGCTGCTGCAACATCAACCACGTCCATCAAATCGTTATAATCTTTAGACGGGTAATCGTGGTGGATTAAATTTCCGAACTCACTGCCGTAGGAAGAGCTACCTCTTGGGTTTGACCATACAACGACATAGCCTTTGGCCGCCATCAATTGTATTTCCATAGCAAATTGAGGGCCGTAAGTAGCATGGGGACCACCGTGAATTTCTAGAATAAGTGGGTAGGTTTTATTGGGGTCGAAATTAGGCGGTGTTGCTATCCACGCATCGATAGCAATTCCGTCAACTGAAGATGTAACCTCTAAGGGTTGGACGTCGGCCAGTGCTCTTTGAGTTAACCAATCGTGGTTCATGTTGGTTATAGGGGAAACTCTGTTCTTTGCGTTTAATAACTCTAGTTCGGCAGGGCGTTGACTGGAGCTACTAGTAAACGCGATATCACCGTTGATAGAAACAGTGAATTCACCTGAAGTATATGGGCGGCCTAACGATTGCCCACCTAATTCAACGGGAAGACCAATAATATCACCGTCTAATTTCGCCTTGGCTAAACGTGTTTTTCCTGCGTCTAAATATGACATAACAAGGTGCTTACTATCAGGTGACCAAGCCAAATCTTGAATACTGCGATCTAAAGCCACGGAAAGCTTACGCTCTTTTCCATTTTTTAGTGAATGAATAACAAGTTCAGGGAATTGGTAAGATAGTTTTTGATCTTCAATATACAAATAAGCCAACCATTTTCCATCGGGACTGATATGGGACGACACTTCACTGCCGAGTTGATCTGTGACTTGTTTAAATTCTGCTGTTTTAACATCGTAGCTAACAATGTCGTCGCCGAAGGGGACAAGTTCAGGCACTTCAGCTAAGTTCGCCGAAGTAAATAATGTGGTTCCGTCATTGGAAAACTCGATAGAACCAGAATGAGGAACACCCTCTTTGCCTAATTGCTTCGCAATTCCACCTTCAGCGCTAATTAGAAATACGCTGGTATAACCTGGTTTTGTATAACCACCGCCATCAGCACGATACTGTATATGGTCGATCACTTTTGCGGTATCTGCCCATTTAGCGCCTTTAGGTGCAGCTGGCATGCCTTTAAAAAAGCTAGGTGTAGTCTGTTCTACACGCATAAAAAAAGCGAGAGACTCGCCTGAAGGTGACCAGGTTATACCAAACGGGCTTTTTTCTAACTGGGTCAACTGTACTGTTTTGTTTTCAGCAAGGTAATGCATGAACAATTGAGGGCCACTGCTTGACCTTGCTGTATATGCAATGCGATCGCCTTGAGGAGATATACGGTAAGAAATTAACCCTACAACATCTGCCAGTACTGGGGTGTTATTTTGCTTTTCAAGTGAATGCTTCCAAACTTGGCTTATACTGGAGTCGGTCATTTTATCCATGCTGCGTTTTACGTAGTAAAGCGTGTCGCCATTATTACTAAATTGAGGTGAAGCAGGGTATTCCAATGCAAATACGTCACTGTAATCCACAGCTGGTTTGCTATCTGCGAATGCATTGCAGGATATTAAACTCACTAGTAAACTAGAGAGTAACGAGGGTTTAAATCGACTTGATTTCATTATGGTGCCTTTTTTATAAACTAATTTTACCAATCAAAATATCTTTGAACATGACCCAATCACCAAGGAGGCTGTAAAAAGGGTGCTTAAAGGTGGCAGGTTTGTTGTGCTCAAAGAAAAAATGTCCCACCCAAGCAAAACCATACCCTGCTATTGGCAGTCCCCATAAGGCCAGCCAAGTTTGGGTAATAATCGCAAATGCGGCAATTGCTATGACTAAAAGTGAACCAGCAAAATGAAGACGTCTACAGATGGGGTTTGTATGCTCTGCTAAATAGTAAGGATAAAAAGCTTGGAAGGATTCAAAACGCTGCATAGTTTTCATTTCTGTTGATACACAATATCCCAGACTAACAAATACAAAATTTTAAGCAAACCTGTTACGTCTAACTAAACAACCACTACCAACTTAGGTTGTAACAGTCAACTTTCCTTGGAGACTTGTTT
>CAYUZL010000094.1:0-6455 GCA_964449725.1 uncultured Alteromonas sp.
GGCTTATAGCTGGGTTTGAAACGTCACCATCGTAACTTACTGATACCTGCATACCTTGAGCTTGGGGCAATGCTAGCAGTACAGGTTGCTTATTGATTAAGGTATCCGCATAAAACTCGGGAACACCGAATATTGAGGTCACCAAGTTATTTTCAAACGATGAGGCTGTGCCAAAAAAATCTGATTGAAAACGCAGTTCCGATGGTAATTGAGATAAAACTTCATTGTCTGTTTGGACCAAGACGACTGCTGATAATGCTTTATTTATCCCGCAGTAAATAGGCTCAGAAGGGTACTTTATATTCGAAATATCCTCATTGAACTGCAATGACTTTCGTTGTTTATAGGTTTCTAAATCAAGCAAACCATAGCGTGACATGGTGGTTTTGGCCGTGGCAGGATAAGACAAAGGAAATAAATTATCTTGCTTCACTACAGGTTGGTAGAGATGTGCATCCGCCCATATATGAATGCCGTGGCTGGCGATAAAACAGGTTAAGAAAAAGCTAGTAAAAGAAGGGCCAAATTTATAATTGGCTAACCTTTCCATTCTTCGCCAAATAGAATTACTAATCACCAGTTGGCTTGTTAACCAAATTAACAAAAGCAGGCCAAGATAAATCCATTGCTGCCAGCCAAATTCAACAATGCGTGTTTCGGTTTCGCTACTGACTAACCGTGCCGCGTTAAAGCTAATATGAAACCCCGTGCGGGTGTATAACAGTGCGTCGAATGTCAGTAATGATAAACCTGATGCAGCAACGATAGAGCCTACTAATCGAATGGCTTTTTCGTTGGTTACTAGATAACAGCAAGGTAAAACAAAGATAACAAAGCCAAAAAACGTAATAAAGCTAATATGCCCAAACCAGTTAGCAAGCATAAAGGTATTCCCAAGCCAGCTACCCGGCGGGGGAGATGAAAAAATATAAATAGACGTAATAACTAAGGCTAGAACAATGTTTGCTAATGCAAACCAGTGTCCCCAAGAAACCATTTTAGTTACCCGTTTGCGGCGTGGTGATTCACTTAAAATCAAAATTCAGACTTCTTACTAACTTACGCTTTTGCGTAAAACATTGGAGAAGGTTTCAACCAGTTCGCGTTTGTGGTCGCCATGAACATTGTGGTTGAAAATGTGACTCAATACATTACCCAAAGCAATAAGAGAGAGATCTTTATCGGCATTGTGGTTTTCTAAAACGACGAGAATTTCATTCATGATCGTTTCAATTTCATTGTTATTAAAGCGGCTTGTTTGCGGCATGAGAAAAGTGTTTATAGAGCAAATATTAATACGATTATAAGCCTTAGTTGTGACATAATACCAATTTGATTTAACTCTTTATGTGCAGATGCACTGAAAAAGTGAGCATGTTGCTCTGTAAACATTCTAAAAAGGCACATTACTAACTAATGAGTATGCTTGTACGAAACTTCATTGTTCATCAAATTGGTTTGGATAACGACGAAAAATTAGCCATGGCGGTAAGGGAAGATTGCTTAGTGCCTTCTCCAGCGCTTGAATCTCTTTGCCATCAACTTAATCACGGGTTTAACACGAAGCCGGGTAAGGGCATAGGCGGCTTCAGCAATGAAAAGCCAGAGTTTGAAACACTTTTGAGTTCAATGAATGACTCTTTTCACAGTTTCAGTGTATCAACTACGAAGTTGCTACTTGATGCCATGACAAATACCAATACCGTTGAAACTGGGTTTGTGGTGGTAACGCACTACGAATATTTAGCGACGGAATATTTAATGATTGCCTTGTTAAACACTAAATCTCATATTGAAGTGGATCAAGCATTAGAGCTTTCTTCGAAAGAGCACCTTGATATTGCCCGTATGCAATTGGCCGTTAAAATAGATTTAACTCAATACAGTACGCAGCCGGAGTTAGATCGCCATGTTGCCTTTATAAAAGGAAAAATGGGAAGGAAAGTATCGGATTTCTTTTTCCACTTTATTGGTTGTGAAGAGCACATTGATGTTAAAGAACAAAACAAACGCTTAATCTCTTCGGTGGACGCTTACCTAGCGGAAGAGCCGTTAGACTCAAGTGAAAAAATGCAACACAGAGACAGTGTACGAGAGTACATGAAGTCTAAAATAGACGATGGTGACGATGTTTCTGTGAAAGAGCTATCTACCCATTTACCTAGTGATCTTGCATCACAGCGAGATTTTACTAGCTATGTTGCGCAATTAGAAACCCCGGTAGAGCCGTCTTTTGCACCGGACCCTGCGGCAGTAAGACAGCTTGCAAAGTTCAGCGGTCAAGGTGGCGGTGTGAGTGTCGCCTTTGATAGAAAACTACTAGGAGAACGGGTTAAATACGACCCAGCCACTGATACATTAACTGTCACTGGTATTCCGCCAAACTTAAAAGATCAGCTGATAAAAACACTGACTGCGCCTTCTTCACCTTCAGCGCCCAGTCAGGAGTAACAATATATTATGCAGCTTTTTGTAAATGATTTAACTGTTATGGATTTCTCTTACCTTTGCCCTAAGCGAGGAATGGTAGGAGAAAGCTGGATTGTTGATGTGGTACTCGATGGTGCTCTTAACGATGAAAGTATGATTGAAGATTTTTCTTTGGTAAAAAAGAATCTAAAGCGCCTAATAGATGGCTATGTCGATCATAAATTACTTGTCCCTGTAGAATACAAAGATACCCATTTACGTCGTGACGACAACGATAGGGTAGAAGTGGTTTTTAATACTGAAAAGAAACAAACCTTCGCCTTATTTTGTCCAGATGATGCTTATGCTTTCATTTATTCAGATGCTATTACTATGGAGTCTGTGGGCGCGTATTTAAAAGAAGTTATTGCGACTCATTTACCTGAGAATGTAAATGGTTTACACCTTTCTTTGCGTAATGAAGTGATTAATACGCCTTATTACCACTATACCCATGGTCTTAAAAAGCATGATGGAAATTGTCAGCGTATCGCTCATGGTCACCGTTCTAAAATTGATATTTACCGAAATGGTATACGGTGCGAAAAAAGTGAAAATCTATGGGCGCAGCGTTGGCAAGATATCTATGTAGCATCACAAGACGACGCACTGCCGCCTTCGTCTTTAACCATGCAATTTGTAGTACCTGAATCAGGCTATGTTTGTTTTGCCTATGAAGCTTCTCAAGGTTGGTTTGAAATTGTATTGCCCACGAGTACCTGTGAAGTTATTTCTACAGATTCAACGGTGGAGTGTTTGGCGCAATTTATTTATGAACAACAATGTGACCAATATCCAGGTGAACAATTTCGCGTAGTCGCCTACGAAGGTGTGGGTAAAGGGGCTATGGTAGGTAATTAACATGATTAAACTGATACCCGTATTGATATTTTTTATCACTGCTTGTAGCCATACTTTCGCAAGCGAAACTCAAAGTAGTGAAGCTATTCGAGGCCAATCCATACAAGGTAGCTTGTTGCGAGGAAAAGTAGAGGCGGGTTCAAGTATTAGTCATGATGGAAAATCTATTCCAGTATCGCAGGACGGTGATTTTGTTTTTGGTTTTTCAAGAGACACGACCAAAGCTGTTACCTTAGTGGTGGTAAAAGATAACAAAGAAACCTTGATTAGGTTAACACCTGAGATTCGAGAATACCGTATTCAGCGTATTGATGGGCTAGAACAAAGTAAAGTCACCCCACCTATTTCTGTAAGCGAAAGAATAAGAAACGATGCTGTCATTGTTCGCAAAGCGCGCTCTGAAGTCACCAGTTTAAACGGTTTTAAGCAAGAATTTATTTGGCCTTCTGTTGGGCCAATTAGTGGTGTTTATGGCAGTCAAAGAGTACTTAACGGAAAACCCAGCTGGCCTCATTTCGGGGTTGATGTTGCGGCACCTACTGGAACTCCTGTCGTCGCTCCAGCAGAAGGCAAGGTCACTTTAGCTCATGCTGATTTATATTACTCTGGAGGAACCATCATTGTTGACCATGGGATGGGTGTCTTTTCCACATTTTTACATTTAAGCAAGTTAAGTGTTTCTGTGGGAGATGTTATCAAACAAGGTGATAAAATTGGCGAAATCGGAGAAACAGGAAGAGCCACTGGGCCACATTTAGACTGGCGTATTAATTGGCGAAATGTAAGGCTTGACCCAGCGCTACTCGTTCCAGTAAGAGAGGGCTTAGATTACACATCAAACCGTGAATAGTTGTTTATTATCGGTTTTTTAGTTTGTTTTTAAAGTAGTCAATAATATCGGTTGATTCATATAACCATTGCACGTCATTATCATTTTCTATTCTTAAGCAGGGAACTTGCCTTTTACCACCTCCCGTAATGAGTTCCTGCGCGTAATCAGGATTAATTAAAATATCTTTTTGAGAAATCTTAATTCGTTTACGCCAAAGGAAAAAACGCACCTTCATACAAAACATACATGCACTAAAGTGATACAAAGTAAGCCCTTGAACGTCTAAGCCTTTACTCATTAAGGTTATTTCTCTTTTCGGTATTATCGCATAATTCTAATTATAGCTAATCTTAAGACACACCGCAGAGCAAATATTCAGCGTTGTTGTAATTGCTAAGGATAACTAGGTATTTAAAAACATAATTTAGCAATGCTCGGTGAAGACTACGCTCTTTTAATTAGCTGCGATAATTTTGTGATAGATGAGAAATGAAACTAGCGCAGTGTTAACGCAGCAACTCGGAGAATAACACCATGAAATATGCTCGCATGTTCAATTCCATCAGTATTTTAGTAATACCCCTCTTATGTACTATTTCACTTCAAGCTTTTAGTTCAGAAGCAAACCTCTTTTCTAAGAAAATTATAGACAAAGATATAGCTGAATTTAAACAACAATTTGCACAGTTTAACTCTGTCCCTGTAATAATAAAAATCAAGCAAGAAACTTCGGAAAACAGTAAAAAAAACCAGAAGTTTGCTTCAACGGACGAAGCTAATGAAACTATGATGGTGGCAAAAAAACAGCTCATGTCTGACCCTTTAATGACCAAAGCAAAGGGGGTTAAGTACTTTAAAACTATTCCCTATATGGCAATGACCATTGATAATTCTATGCTTAACCAAATTGCAGAAAGTGATTGGGTAGAATCAATTCAAATAGACCAACTAAATGAAATGAGTCTGGATAAAACGACGTTCTTTTTACAAGCGGATACCGTTTGGGCGAAAGGCTTTACCGGTGAAGGGCAAACGGTGGCTATCATTGATACTGGTGTAGATAATACCCATGACTTTTTCTCGGGAAAAATTGTATCAGAAGCGTGTTTTTCATCTAACGTTGCGACGTTCGGCGCGACGTCCATGTGTGCAGGTGGGGTTACCATAGATACTGGCGTTGATGCAGGACTTCATTGTAGTGTAAATGGTTGTGACCATGGTACTCATGTTGCCGGTATCGCAGCTGGAATAGGCAACTCGATGTCAGGTGTGGCAAAAGGCGCAGATATTATTGCTATTCAAGTCTTTTCACGATTAGAAGGCTTTACTTACTGCGGACGTTCTGGTGCGTGCGCATTAGCCTTTGATTCAGATATTATTGAAGGCCTAGAGCGAGTGTACGAACTTCGAAATACCTATGATATTGCAGCTGTTAACTTGAGTTTAGGCAGCGGTAATTTTCAATCTGAAGAATCGTGTGCCGCTGGGAAAGGCGCTTTTATAGATGTAATTTCAAATTTAAATGATGCGGACATTGCCGTTGTCGCTGCCTCAGGAAATAATAGTTATTCAAACGCTCTTAACGCCCCAGCATGCCTTCCCGGAGTGATTAGTGTTGGTGCGGTGGATACGAGTAATAATGTTCAATTTTTCAGTAATTCAGCAAATTACCTTGATTTTTTAGCGCCTGGAGCTGCCACTGTCTCATCTACACCTAATAATAACTTTGGAACTAAGCAGGGAACGTCTATGGCGTCACCTCATTTTGCCGGGGCCGTTGCTTTACTAAAGTCGTCTGTTCCAAATGAAAGCTTAGAAAATATTGTTAAAGCACTATCAGAAACGGGAAGTATAGTGTCTTCAAAAGGGCATAGTGTTCCCAGTATTAACGTTAATGAGGCGTATAAGCAACTTACTGGTTTTGGTTCGCACGATGATAGCCATGATATTTCCATTGTAGTGAGTGTAGACAATGAAGAGGCCGTTTATTTCAATGGCGTGTTGATGGGGAGCAGTACCGATTGGCTTGAAAGTCGTAATTATGTTGCTGATTTAGTATCAGGTACAAATGTGTTAGCCATTCACGCTGCCGATGTTGATGGTGTCGCAGCACTCATTGCTGAACTTAATATTCAAGGGCTTATTGAAGTAAGTGGTACACACTGGAAAATCTCCACTACGGAACAAGCAGGGTGGCAAGAAGCGAGCTTTGACGACAGTGGTTGGGAGTTTGCAACTAGCTATGGTCAATATGGTACTGAACCTTGGGCATTAAGAGTTAACGGGTTAGGAG
>CAYUZL010000095.1:0-3071 GCA_964449725.1 uncultured Alteromonas sp.
ACAATTTACAAAATAAATGACCAATGAATACCCTTTAATCAACAGAATCGATGTGAAAAAAGGGTATTAAAAGAGAGTGTTAAAACTGCCCAATGCCTGACTAGAAATAAAAACCACAAAGCAAGCGACCTTAAAGGCCGCTTGCTTTATCGTTTGACAATATAGTTATATCGATTAATGCACCTCGTTCAACACCTCAATTCGCTCAACCAGGTCTAATTTTGCTGATTCAGCATCAATTTTAAAATCCAATTGCACAAGTATGTCTTTAAAACCGTTTTTAGAAGGCTCGTATTGCCATTGTGCGAGTGCATTTTGAGCAGATTTGTTAAACATGTTATCCGGTGTTGAACTCATCACTGAAATATTTGACGTGTTACCTCTGGCATCAATGTCATATTTCAATACAACGGAACCACTAATGCCTTGCTGGGCGGCTTCATTTGGGTAAAGGGGTTCAACCCGTTTAGTAGGTGAAATATGATCTTTATCACTTCTTTCTTTCATTGGCTGCTTAGCAAAAGCCAACCCGCTCAACAAGCACGCAGCAATTAAAAGTAGACTTGTCTTTGCAAACACTGAGGGTTTACCTCGATATTGAATGTTACTCAATCGTTGTATCATCATTTTTTTATCTCCGTAGTGTGAAAAAGCCATCAGGCGGGCAAATTTATGTTCTGCACAATGCACTAAGGCTTTACTGTATAAAATGTGTTCTTGTATCGGTTTATTTGCCAACACTTGATCGTCACACGTCAGTTCCTGTAAACAACGAGCGTAGGCATAACTTATCCAAACTAAAGGGTTGAACCAAAGTAAAATTGCACCTCCTAGCAACAGTGTATTGATAAAATTATCTTTGCGTTTTATATGAATATTCTCATGCTCGACAATAAGACTGAGCATGTTTTCGTTGAATTGTTTTTTGTAGTCCCTTGGCAATACCAATTTACTGTTGAATATGCCCACCACCATAGGAGTAGAAATAACATCACTGAGATACACCTTTGCAAGCGTATTCATGCTATTTGTTGGATGCTTAACAAGCTTAAGCCTTAGTCCCTTAACATAGCGAAAATGTACGCTGGCTATAACAACAAGTATCAAGCCTGTTATAGCTAAATAAACACTTGCCCAATCGACGTTGAAACTCGTCGCAATAGACGTGTTAGACGTAACGATATAATGGCTAATAGCCTTATCTGATAGAGGTTTAAAAGTACTTGGCAAATTGACTACCAAAACTGCTAACGGTGCCAACCATACTAGCCGATACACAAAACGCGCGCCGAATAGAGATAAACCGAAGCGCGCCAACAAAACAAATATGATTAGCATTAAACTAATTAATAATTGCTGGCTAACCAACCAACTGAAAAAAGACTGATACAGCATGTTATTCCCCTTGGTCTTTTTCCCAATCAGCAATAATTTTTTTCAACTCATTGATATCTTGCTGAGACAGCTGTTCTGACTTAGCAAAACCACTCACTAATGGGGCGATGCGACCACTAAAAAAGCGTTCAATAAAATTCTGACTTTCTTTCAATGTGTAATCAGCTCTTTCAATACAAGGGCTATACAAGTATTGCCGCCCCTCTTTTTCAAAAGAAAGAGCGCCTTTTTTCACTAACCGCCCTAACAAGGTTTTGATTGTTTTTTCATGCCATTGTTTATCACTGCTTAAACGCTCAATGATTTGTGTCGCATTCACTGGGTAGCTCACCCAAACCGCATCTAGTACTTCAAATTCTGCTTTAGATAATTCAATCATCATCATTGCTTACAAGTGTAATCGACAAATCAAGATTACACTTGTAATTTAAAATCGCAAGTTTTTTATCATTTATTTTTGAGAGCTAACTTGTAACCCTAGTCGCAATTTACTTACCAAAGGTGGTTTCTTTTCGACTAACCGCTTAGATTAACCGTTAACTTACTGCCGTTTAAAAAGCAGAAAGCTAAAATAGGCGACTTTATACAGTAGAGAGAACATCAATGAGAGTTTTGCAAATAGGTAATCCTTTACTCACTCAACGTTCGCAAGAGCTTAGCTTGGACGAAATACAATCAGAAGCTATACAAAATTTACTGTCTAAAATGAAAGAAACGCTAAATGGCATTCAAGCTATTTCGAGCGAAAACGGCAATGCACTTTCTGCTCCTCAATCTGGAAGTTTAGTGCGTATGATTTTATTGCGCATTGATGGTGAATTTGTGCCGATGATAAACCCTGTCATACAACGCCATTCCGAACAACAGTTCGAGTTCCAGGAAGAATGTTTTAGCATGTATGACATACGGGGCACAGTGTCTCGTCACGTGGAAATAGCGGTCTCTTATCTAGATGAATACGGTATCGAAAAAAGCACTACACTTAGAGGTGAAATGTCAGGTTTAGTGCAGCATGAAATAGATCATCTCGATGGCATACTCTTTATAGATAAATTAAAAGAAGAGACGCCGAAAAAAATTGAACAAGTATTTAAACACTCCCCCCACCAGCTATCTAAAATTAATGAGATGATCGCGTTTATGAAAGGGAATTAACACACACTATTCGCTAACCTCAACACTTTCATCAATGTAATAAAAAGGCTTGTTAGCAAGCTACCAAGCCTTTTTAAAAATCGCTAACGCTATTAACGCACTAAGCTATATGGACCTTTCCACTTATACGTTTTGCCTTCTACTTTCAATTTATGACTAGAAGATTTCTCAGCATCTTTATTTGCTAATATAAAGATTAACGTTTTATCGTTTACTGTGGTGATTTTCACTGCAGTATAGTCGTCACTGCTTTTCAATACCTCTAGGCTCTCGATGTTACTATTGGCATTAAGCGACGCTTCAGTAACAGGGCTATACGAACCATGTGGCTCGATAACAGAGGCAAACAAGGTACTCTTATCATTACGACGAAGCATAATGCCAGCGTCTCTTCTAAGGTTGAACTGTGGATCGTTCGCACCTAGTCGCGTGAACATGATTTCATCAGACTTATTAGTGGCGGTAGTTAACGTATAGTACTTACCTGCATTCAACCAGTTAAACTGCGCACTGTCTTTAGT
>CAYUZL010000096.1:0-2538 GCA_964449725.1 uncultured Alteromonas sp.
GCGCTGGATAGTATTAAAAAAACCGGTTCGTATGGAAGTTTTCCTAGGTGCAACCTTAGGGTTAGTCGGCACTATCGCAATATTCTATCCAGAGTTTGACAAAATGTCCGCACAGCACAATTTAGCGCTTGGTCTGCTATGCGCTTTGTGTAGTTTTGTTGCCGCTTCGGTGGGAAATATCATTTCAGAAAAAACACTCAATGACAGTACGCCTGTTGTTCAATTCAACTTTTTTGCCATGACCTACTCGCTCATTTTTCTGTATGGCTTCGGACTAACATCTGGTGCTCACTACACACTTCCGTCTTCCACTGAATTTTACGTTGCGCTCTGTTATTTAGCCGTGTTTGGTTCTGTATTTGCGTTTGGTGCCTACATGAAGCTTCTACAGCGTATTGGCTCAGACAGAGCAACTTACGTTGTACTTATATACCCTATTGTTGCCTTGGGTATTTCCACTTTTTTCGAGGGATATATATGGACAATAACCTCAGCATTAGGTGTTGTAGTTGTACTTATTGGCAATGTTATTGCTATGGGTAAACTCAATAGATTAGTTTACCGTGGCAAAGACGTGGAAGTACTTTCCTAACCACAAATAAGGCTCAACACCCGCGTATTGTTTTTCTAATTTAAACAGTAATTCAAATTCGCTATCGTCAATGGGTCGTTTAACGTAGTCATGAAAACAACGGATCCCCGCTTTGCTTTCAATATTCAAATTTAATGCGTTTAATGCATTAAGTAAATCTCGGGGTGCAATAGGGTTTTGCGGGTTTAAACGCACCTGCTTTTTAGCTTTCATGTCTCTATCAACATAATCAAAATTGCCGTAGGCCATACTACCAAAGCGCAGCGCATCTTTATTGAATGCGCTGAGCGATAACAGCCCTTTCGGCTTAAGAAAGCTCACTATGTGTGGCAGCTGGTCAAGCGGGTTAGCCAACCACTCTAAAACGGCATGACAAATAACTAGGTCATATTTTTCATCAGAGGAATACGACTGTAATGAACTGCAAAAAAATTCTGCTCGTTTGTTATTGTCTAACAATATTTTCGCTTTATCTAAAATTTCATTAGAGGGGTCGACAACATCAACACTGTGTCCCAAAGCCAAACATTCTTTGGCCATAATACCCGTACCACAGCCTAAATCTAACACTCGAAGGCGTGAGCTTCCTTTAAGTTTTTCTGTGATTAAATCAGTAAGCAGCGCATGTCTTAACTTACCTTTCAACGTGCCATAGATATTCTTGTCAAATTTACCGGCTATACCATTAAAATGGGTATCTGAAGTCATTGTATGTCTTTCAATTACGCTGGATTAGGAATATCGATAAACTGAACGTCTATCTTGTGGTTTTCGGCAATCCATTCGCCTAGGGATTTAACCCCATAGCGTTCAGTTGCGTGATGTCCCGCGCAGAAAAAATGAATCCCCATTTCTCGTGCAGTATGTACTGTTTGTTCCGACACTTCTCCGGTGATAAATCCATCGACGCCGGCTTCAATTGCTGCGTCAATATACCCCTGACCACCACCGGTACACCACGCGAGTGAGCGTATAGGAGAATCCCCTCCCACCCACAAAACATCTCTGTTCAAACTGCTTTCAAGATTACTTTTAACCTCTTCACCAGACATAGACTTAGGAGTAGAGCCAGAATAAACAATACCACTGGGTTTTACCCCTGAGACAGGGGACAGTTCATTCAATTGCAGCAATTTGCCTAATTGCACATTGTTTCCACACAATGGGTGTACATCAAGAGGTAAATGATACGCGATTAAATTCAGGTTATTATCGAGTAAGGATTTTATACGTTTATACTTCATTCCCACTATAGGCTGGCTCTCGCCTTTCCAAAAGTACCCGTGATGAACCAATATTGTATCGGCTCCCACATCAATTGCGGCATCAATCAAGGCTTGAGATGCAGTAACGCCAGTGACTATTTTATTAATCATCTCAGCGCCCTCAACTTGTAGCCCGTTAGGACAGAAATCTTTAATCTCATTGGGTTTCAATAGAGAATTAATAGACGATAAAAGTTGTTTTCTCAGTAAAGCCATAACAATCCCGTAACATTTTGACTACAAATTAGACAGCGAAATTAAAACGCGCTATAAAAGGAGACTATTATAACATCCCGACTAGGTTCAATTAGATAAAATGACAAAGTTAGACAAAGATGAAGTAATACAGGCGTTTTCAAATGCTTATTCCAAAGCCAATGGAAAAACACCGGAAATTACAGCAAAAGGTGGTTGGTACAGTGTAGATGGCGGCAAAAACATAAGGTTAGCTCAGTTACAAGAAATGACTGACGCCTTATCAAGCTCGAGTCCGTCAGCTGAAAAACCTAAAAAGACAAAGAAAACGACTAAGGCAACAAAAGTCAAAACTCCGAGCTTTTCAGTTAGGGACTTTTGGGAAAATAAAATTATGGTTAACAACAAAGGCGCAATTAAGCCGCGCTAATGCCTTGTGCGATAAAAGGTAACAGAAGGCGCAGTATATCGTTAGAGTTTGTAGCA
>CAYUZL010000097.1:0-3724 GCA_964449725.1 uncultured Alteromonas sp.
CATTTTCTAGAAAACATTAAAAACCTCATATCCCAAATTAAAGATGATACCCACACCATCATATTGTCATCTGAAGGTATTTATAATTCATGGTGGGATTTCCCCGAAGCGTCAAAAGAAATGTTATCCGTTCTAGCTGAATTATTTGATACCCATATTTGGGTGTGGTTTAGAGAGCCAGTGGGCTTTATTGAGAGCTTTTATAAGCAATGTGTACGCAACCCAGAAGTAATAGGGAACCCTTGCTATGGAAAAAACTTATCCCTCTCTCAGATGTTAGAGATTGAATGGTTTTCTCAACATTTAGATTACCAAGGTTTTGTTTCTCAATGCGAAGCTCTATTTGGCAAAACCAAGGTATCAGTCTTTCAATATCACGACGATATAGTACAAGAAGTGATAGCTAAGCTGGGTTTAGCTACACCTCATGACAACCCAACACCTAGACAAAACCAAAGTTTAAATAGTGTTTCTATTGCATTGCTAAGAACCCTAAACCAGTTTGAGCTTTCGGCAAAAGACAAAGAGCAGTTAATGCCTCACCTTAAAGAGATTAACCGTATTACAAGCCATAAAAACACCTCATTAGTTGATAGCAGTGTTAAAAGTCGAATTTTAGCTATGGCTAAACCCATTGCGTTTTAACCTTACTTGTACATTGTTCCTTGCCCTCATTTGCATTAGAGTGCCGTTAACTTATTGCTAATCTGACGTATTACTGAGTGTTATGAATAATTTGGCCCAAGAAGTGCCATTAGCCATAGTGTTAAACGGGATTAATTTTTCGGTCATTCTGGTCACCCCCTTCGATTTAGATGATTTTATTTTTGGCTATTTGCACAGTGAATCTGTTATTGCCGCCAAACATGACATTCACGATATAGATATTCATGTGAGTAACGAACTGCCTGATTACGGTGCATTAATTGCTGAAGTCACTTTGTCTAATCGCAGTTTGAGTGGGCTCCAAAAACGACAACGCACATTAAAAGGCGCATCGGGGTGTGGCTTGTGTGGTACTGAATCTTTAGTCGCAGCATTTCCTGAATTAACTGCGATAAATTACCCTTCAAACATCACTTTAGCGAGTTTAAATGGGGTAAAGGAACAATTAAGAGAACACCAGTATAGAGCTAATTCTACAGGGGCATTACACGGTGCGTTTTGGTTGTCTAACACCGGTGATATTAGCATTTGCAGAGAAGACATTGGTCGTCACAATGCATTGGATAAGTTACTTGGCCATCTGTTAGTTCAACGCATTTCAGTGAAATGTGGAGCTGTGTTGGTAACCAGCCGCTGCGGCATTGAGTTGGTACAAAAAACCGTGCTGATAGGCGTTCCTACGTTAATTAGCCTTGCATCACCTACTCAGTTTGCCGTTACTTTTGCTAAAAAATATGGCTTAACCCTTATTCACGTTCCTAAGCAGGACGAACCTTATTACTTAGTACAGCATGCAATTTGTGAGTCAAAACTATGAGCCAAAATAAAGCCGGTGGTTTACCTTCATTAAAGTCGACTGCATCGTCTCTATTGCGAAGCAAGCGAGTAAAACAGAATATTAACAATTTACTCAAGGTCAACCAAACAGACGGGTTTGACTGCCCAGGTTGTGCGTGGGGTGATGATAAAACTGGCCGTTTTAAGTTTTGTGAAAATGGCGCAAAAGCGGTTGCTTGGGAATCTACCGACTTAAAAGTAGGCGCTGAATTTTTTGCGCAATATTCGGTTAGCGACTTAATGCAACAAAGCGACCATTGGTTAGAATCTCAAGGGCGTTTAGCACAGCCATTTAAATACAATAAAAGTACAGATCACTACGAACCCATAACGTGGGAAGAGGCCTTTCAGTTTGTTGCAACGGCTATTCAAAAACTGTCTCCCAATCAAATTGAGTTTTATACTTCGGGTCGAGCCAGTAATGAAGCTGCATTTCTTTATCAACTGTTCGGTCGCAGTTTAGGAACCAATAACTTTCCTGATTGTTCCAACATGTGCCACGAAGCCAGTGGTGTTGCTCTTACTGAATCTATTGGTATTGGCAAAGGGACGGTTACTTTAGACGATTTTAACTACGCTGATGCTATTTTTGTTTTTGGGCAAAACCCCGGTTCAAACCATCCAAGAATGATGAATGCACTGCGAAAGGCAGCACGTAACAATTGCACCATTGTTAGCGTAAATAATTTGAAGGAAGTGGCCCTAGAACGGTTTGCAAGCCCTCAAGATCCTATTGAATTACTCACTCCAGCAGCTACAACAATAAGCCATTTGTATTTAACCCCTAAATTAGGCGGCGACTTTGCATTAGTGCGAGGTATGGTTAAAGCGCTGGTGGAGCAAAACACGGCTTTTAATACAGAATTCATAGAAAGCCAGACGCAAGGTGTTGATGACTACCTTAATGCGATAAAAAGCACCTCATGGTCACTTATCGAGGCGCAATCAGGTATTGATAAAGCCTCTATTTTTCAGGTTGCTGAATTATTCAGTAAAGCTAAGCGCGTGATATCTACTTGGGCTATGGGACTGACGCAACACAAGCATTCGGTTATTGCCATACAAGAAATCATTAATTTGCATTTGTTATTTGGGCAAATTGGCCAAAAGGGCGCGGGTTTATGCCCTGTACGAGGACACAGCAACGTACAAGGTAATCGTACTGTTGGTATAAATGAAAAGCCACCTGCGGCGTTTTTAAATACATTAGAAAAGGCAACAGGGCAGGTTATGCCCAAAGCCCATGGGCATAATGTGGTGCAAGCGTTAAAGGCGCTGCATAGCAAACAAAGTAAAGCACTAATATGTTTAGGTGGAAATTTAGCGGCCGCAGCCTCAGATACATTATTCACCTTTGATGCCATTCGCCAAGGGGAGTTACTCGTTAACATTGCAACCAAGTTGAACCGAACCCACTTGTTGGTCAGCGAAAATGCCGTTATTTTACCCTGCTTGGGGCGAACTGAAATTGATATGCAAGCCTCTGGGCCACAAGTTATTACTGTGGAAGATACCTTCTCTATGGTACATGGATCTAAAGGTAGCACTCCGCCGGAGGGTTTACATTGTTTATCTGAAACGGCGATAGTGGGCAACTTGGCTCAGGCTACACTAGGCAATAAGCCTGTTGATTGGTTGAGTTTGGTTGACGATTACAGCCGCATACGAGACCTTATTGAAAAAACAGTAAAGGGCTTTAATGGTTTCAATAATAAAATTACCCAACCAGGAGGGTTTTACTTAGGCAATAGTGCACGAGAGTTCAATTGGCAAACTCAATCAGGTAAGGCTCAATTTTCGGGGTCGAGCTTACCCGAAAGTGTATTTGATGACGCGCTAGAGGCAGCTATACAAGCGCATAAATCCACTGTTTTCACACTTCAGACTTTGCGTTCTCATGACCAATACAATACCACTATTTACGGATTAGACGACCGTTACAGAGGCATAAAACAAGCTCGAGATGTGGTGTTTATTAATGAAAGTGATGCTAAAAAACTGAATATGTCTGATGGGCAAAAAGTAACCCTTACCGCGGTTGATGTCGAAGATGGAGGTACACCTCGTTTGCTTGAAGGGTTTACCTTGGTTTATTACGATATTCCCCAAGGAAATTTGGCTGCGTATTACCCGGAAACCAATGTTTTGTTGGCCTTAGATAATGTAGGTGATCGTTCTTTCACTCCTACCTCTAAATCAATTCCTGTGATATTAACCGCTT
>CAYUZL010000098.1:0-3142 GCA_964449725.1 uncultured Alteromonas sp.
CTATTAATGCAGCTACAAGGGGGATGACGCCGTATTTGAATTTCATAATTAATTCCTAATTGATAAGAGGTAAAAGCTCTTCACACAATGTTTCAAATTTTTGTAAATGTTGACCAGACAAAGGCATTCCATCGACGACACGAAATACTTTACGACACTCACGAGCGTATTGAGGGTCAACTTTCTTTTTTTCACTTTGCTGAATTATTTTTAGTAAACACTGTAACAAATTTAGGGCGACTCCGGTATTTACTGGCGCAATATCTTGCGCTTCTTCAAATATGCCTTTTGCGCGAACAAATTTACCTTCTTGATACAGTTTGATCCCTTTTCTGTTAAGTTCAGCATAGGAACCTTGCTTATCTTTTACTTCTTTTTTAGCTTGTTCAATGGCAAACGTACTGTTAGGATCGAGCTCTGTTGATTCTTTATTTAGGCGTTCTTGTAATAAAATAGCTTCCTCATATTCGCCTATTTTTAGCAGCGTGTGAATACTATCTGGTGCATAAACCGCTGGGAATTCGCTAAAACGAGAATCGATATCCAGTTGTGATTGAGACAAAATTCGCTTTGCTTCTATAAGCTTTCCGTCAATGACGTTAATGCGAGCATTGATCAAATCTTCAAATAGCTTTATGTCGAAATCATCATTTATTCGGGCTAAGGTGTCATCAAACTTACTGCGCTGCATGGCGAGTAAAGCTTCTTGTTGGTACTTATTCTTGAATTTCTTTTCCGTTGCTTTTTCTGCCGCTTCTAACAGGCTGCGAATATAGCCACACCAATGTAAAGATGACTGGTGTACAGAGCGTTTAGATTGTTCCCAAATAGACAAACAGGTTTGAGTTACCAGTTCGTAATCGCCGAACTCTCTTGCAATACGAGAGGCGGTAAATTGTCGCTCTAGGTTGAATGGCGAAATTTTCAACGCATCTTGAATCGTTAGAATAGCACTTTCGGGCTGATTTAGTGCCGATTGAGCATCTGCAAGTAAGTCATATGCTTCAACGCAAAATTTATTCTTTTTGATTAAAATAGACGCTGAATTAATGGCCTCATTATACTGCTTAAGTGCAAGCTGGGTTTTCGCTCGAGCGACTTGTGCCCATAACGCCGAACGCAAACCTGATTCTTCCGTAAACAATGCCATTGCTGGGTCGTATTGCTGAGTTCGCCAGTACAGGTCAATCAGAATTTGAAGGCATTGGTTCTTATAATTTGAGTTAGTATTTATTAAATCAATGGTTATATCGATGGCTTGTTGTAATTGCCCACTGTCTGATGCAACAAAAATTGGTGCTAAGAATTGGCGTTTATTCCAAGCGCGGATTATTCGTGATTTCAATTGAGCTTGAGAAAACGGTTTTACTAGGTAGTCGTCTGGCCGTCGTTCTACTGACCCCATAACCATAGGGCGAGCACTATCGGCACTGATAATGATAAAAATAGATTGAGGTTTTAACCACTTTTTAATTCTTAATTCTTCTATTAATTCAAAGCCGTTTTTACGGTCAATGCCAAGATGTAAATCGGAAATGATAATGTCAAAAACATTTTTTCTACAAAGATTGGCAGCCTTTTCCGCACTAGCGCACGTAGTAACGTCTTTTGCGCCTAAACTTTGCAGCAGGCCACGCAGTAACATAAGAAAGGGGCGTTGATCTTCAATTATCAGTATATTTTTGTCTTTAAAAGTAAACGCCGTCATTGGATCTCGTCATAACTTGTCTTTGTTAATCTTGGTAGAAAATGCGCTATTTCTCAAGTTTCCTGTGCCTTATGTCGATAAAAGTCTGTAATTAAAAAATAAAGAACAAATATGTTGTCCACAGACGTAAAGTCCACAGACGTAAAGTCCACAGATGTAAATACAGTAAAAGGTAGCAGTGCATTAGATTACATTGCATTTGAATGGAGCAGCACTTTAGCTGGCAGTGCAGGTGATTCAAAGCTATTTAACTTGTATTTGGCAATGCATGAATCACTTTACAAAGTAGGGCCTAAGCTGGTTGATGAAGTTCAGGAGCAGACTTCTTTAGAAGATAAACTCAAAGCGTTAAATCATTACCGTCGGGCTGGGTTCTCATACTCTTCTGAAGCGCAAGCAAATTCATTGATTCAGAGTAACTTAAGAAGCGAAGGAGACCAAACCGCCGCCTGGTTACAAGAGTGTTTACATCCATCGCCACTTCACTACAAAAATGACGTCAATCATATTGATGACAATATTCGGACAAACTGTGCTTTGTCTACTCAGTGGGGGTTTGTTGGTGACGAGAACGAAGACACCATGAACTTACCTTTAAACACAGACGCAACGCTACTTGTAGATGTTGTTGAAGCCTCTCAAGCTATGCTATAGTCCGCGCGAATTTTTGCTCTGGTTTTACGTTCCAATTCGCAAAGGATAATACAATGAAAAAAACGATCGTTTGTGCGATGTACAAATTTGTCGCACTTGAAAACTTTGAATCTATGCGCGCGCCTCTTCATGATGTGATGCGTGAAAATCAAATAAAAGGCACCTTGTTGCTAGCTAATGAAGGCATCAATGGTACCGTTTCTGGCCCCCGTAAAGGGATTGATAACTTATTAGCTTGGCTGAATTCAGACGAGCGAATCAATCCAATATCATTTAAAGAATCGCTGCACGACGAACAACCTTTTTACCGCACAAAAGTGAAGTTAAAAAAAGAAATCGTAACTATGGGCGTTGAAGGTATAGATCCTCGGCGAACTGTAGGTTCTTATGTGAAGCCCAGTGAGTGGAATGCCTTGATTAGCGATCCTGATGTTACTGTTATTGATACGAGAAACGGTTACGAGATTGATATAGGTACGTTCGAAAATGCAAAGAACCCGAATACGGATAGCTTCAGAGAGTTCCCGGATTACGTAAAAAACAACATGAATCCTGCAAAACAAAAAAAAGTTGCTATGTTTTGTACAGGGGGAATACGTTGCGAAAAATCCACTGCGTATCTGAAAGAGCAGGGGTTTGAAGAAGTGTACCACCTAGAAGGGGGCATACTTAAGTATTTAGAAGAAGTGCCGAAAGAAGAAAGCATGTGGAAAGGCGATTGTTTTGTTTTTGATAATCGTGTTGCGGTAAATCATGATTTAGAAAAAAGTAAATATGATC
>CAYUZL010000099.1:0-4432 GCA_964449725.1 uncultured Alteromonas sp.
TATACGGATTTTGGTAACGTCCTAACTCATACTAATATTAGTGGTGACATTACTACTTATACTTATGATGATTTTGGTAATCTGGAAACAACGACACTGCCAGCGGTTTCTGGCGTAACGTTATCTTCAACAAACACATACTTTGACAATGGATTGCTAAAAACGAGTACTGGATTCGACGGTGTAAAAACAGAATTTGCTTACGACGATATTCACGGAAATAATATTACGAGAACCGTTGACCCAGACGGAGAAAACATTGTTCATACATATGGTTACAATGCTATAGGTGATGTCGCATCCTATACCGACCCTGAACTAGGCGTTACCATATACGACGAATACGATGGTTCTCGCAGGTTAACCAAGCAAACTAGTCCGACAGGTGAAGTCGTCGAATATCAATACAATGATAATGGTTTACTTATATTGCAACGACAGCAAACAGAGGATATTGATTTGTACCCTAGTGGTTGGGCAATCACAACCTATAGTTACAACAGAGATAGCTTAGTTTACGAGCAAGTAGATCCGCAAGAAAATACCTCAAAATTTGAATATGACCTAATGGGTAATCTCATTAGGTCGGAAGATGCAGTTGGAAGGAAAAGTAAAATAGTACTTGATGAACTATATCGTTCAATTAAGTTACAACAACAGGTCGATGGCGAGTTTGTCGATCAGCAAATAAATACTTATACAGTAACGGGCCAAATTAAAAGCCGAGAAGATGGTGAAGGTAATGTTACTACTTACGATTATGACGGACACGATCAGCTAGAAGTTGTTACTTATCCGGACTCTACCACCGAAACTTATGACTATTATTTAGATGGGCAATTAAAAACCGGTACGACAAGAGAAAATGACGAAATAAGTTACGAATACGACGTGTTGAATAGATTGACGCTTAAACAAAACAGTGTAGATGAAAAATTAGTTTATGAATATAACGCGCTTGGACTAGAAAAAGCAGTAAAGCAGTACATACCTTATGATAGCGAAACATCAAAGGATATTACATACACATATGATTCGGTTAGCAGAGTCAAAACGGTAACAGATAACTACGGTAGAACCCTAAGCTATGATTACGATAAACTTAGCCGACGTACCAAGTTAACTTTTCCAGACAGTACCCACGTTGACTACAGCTACGACAACAGTAGCCGAATGAAAGAGGTAGAGTATAGCGATGAAGTGTTAGCAACCTACTCATATAACGACCTGTCTCAACTAACTGATATTACATTCGTTAATGGTACTAGTACTAGCTTGTCTTTTGAAAAAGATTTCGACCTTAGCCAACTGACACATCATTTTAATGAAGATGTGACGCTTGGTTATGCATTCACTCATAACGCAACGGGTCAAATCAAAACAAAAGCATTTGAAGGCGAGGCCACAGCGTGGTTACCTTCTGCCAGTTATATTGAAACCCATACTATTAATAACTTAAACCAGAGTACCAATGTAGGTGGTGACATTCTTACGTACGACGACAATGGGAATTTGTCTGGTTATGAGGGGCTCAGCTATCAGCACAACTCAACAAATCAACTAACTGAAATTACTGCTGAAGGTATTAACGGAAACATTCAATACCAATACGATGGGCTTGGCAGAAGAACCAGTAAAGACGTATATGGTTTGCGCACAGAGTACTTGTATGACGGCAATGAAGTAATTGCAGAGTACGACAGTACAGGAGCACTTACCAAACGGTTTATTTACGGCAGCGGAATTGATAATCCCATCGCGTTTTTTACGGCCGGAGAACGCTATATTTATCATACGGATGAAATTGGTAGCGTAGTTGCGCTTTCAAATAGCGACGGTGATATTGCCGAGCAATATAGTTATGGTCCATTTGGTGAAAGTTATCAAATTAGCTTATTAGGGAACCCATTACGTTATACCGCTAGACGTTTAGACGATGAAACGGGGCATTATTATTCTCGGGCTCGTTACTATGAACCACAATGGGGGAAATTCTTACAAGCCGATCCATTGGGGTATGCAGATGGTATGAATTTATATGCCTATGTTGGTCACGATCCTATTAATTATATTGACCCGTTTGGAACTATGGCCGTTGGTGGTGGTTTTTCAAGTAGCACAGGTGCGGTAGATACTAGTACAGGTTTAGGTGTTCAAGCATTTACTGACGGCGTTGCAGAAAGTATTCAGTCTTCACTAGTAGATGCTAATTGTGGCGTTCCCTGTGGAGTAGGGTTTGCGTTAACAGAAGCGGTCAATCAAGTTTTTGTCCAAGATTTGGCGAGTTCGGTAGATTCACTTGCTGCAGGGGATTTGAGTTCTGCCGCGGGAGCTTTAGCTAAGGCTATATTTAAACCTCTTAAGGCTGGTGATTTAGTTTCAAAGAGTCCAGCATCTAGGCTGGCTGATAAAGCCCAATCTTTAACAGGAAAACAAAGGCCCAATACAGTTGCAGTAATTAAACATAAGGATGGGACTGTTACCGTTGGGCGAAATCAAGGTGGAGTGCAGAATTCCACAGTCCAAAATGCACTGGACAACGCTCCAGCAAATTGTTTTGTGGGTCAGTGTGCCGAAATAAATGCGCTTTCCAGAGCTTTGAATAAAGGCAGGAGTTTGGACGGTGCGACTATAAGCGTTTCAAATGTTCGTGGTCTTGCAAGCACATCTGGTATTCACGGAACACCAAAAGCTCCCTGTACGACGTGTGCAAATGTTCTCGATCAGTTAAATGTTGGTAAATAGATAAGGTTATGATGATGAACTACAACAAGTTGAACACTCGACAAAAACAAGTGTATGCAGCAGCTTGCCTTTGGTTGTTTTGTGTTCGGCTGAAAATCCAGCATGACTCTATTACCAAATTGTGCGTACATCTAGTTAATATGCTTACAGCAAGTAGCCTTCCCGATTGGGAGCAAGAGGGCTTAGAGTTAGAGATTATTGGCAGAGGAGACCCTCTGCCAAATGATGTTGAAGCTGTTGTGCCTCAAGAGCATATAGAGGCATTTAGTTCTCTTGTTGAAAGTTGTGTGGAGGTTGGAATTGTTGATATGTATGGCGAATCTACCGAGCAGCCAGGAAACTTTTTAGAGAAATGTGTGAATATGCTTGAGCTTGCTGGTGTTAGCGTTCCTAATCCTGAAATTGTAGCTAAATATAAAATTGGGAATGATCCTTGGGGTGACCCCATCAGTGAATCTGAATTGAATGAAGCTTTGAATGCGTATGGGGTAATTCTTTCTTAAGTTGAAAAGCAAACCTACTTAAGTTAAAAGCAAACCTAAATAGGACACCCACTTTACTTTAAATAGGACATTCACTTTAACCGTTCTTTAGGTCACTTTTTATTTCGGTCAATTAGTTCAAAATAGGGTAGTTGACACTGAATAAAAGAGAGTAAAAGGAATTATGCCCAGACCAAGGAAAAGCCTAATATGTGAAACGGATACCCCTTATTACCACTGTATTTCTCGATGTGTAAGACGAGCCTTTTTATGTGGGTTCGACCGATATAGCGGTGTGAGTTACGAGCATCGTCGCCAATGGGTTGAAGACAGGCTTCATTTATTGGCTGATGTTTTTGCCATCGATGTATGTGCCTACGCCATTATGAGTAATCACATTCATATTGTGCTGCATATCAATACCGACCAAGCCAAAACATGGTCTGTTTCTGAGGTGATTACACGTTGGCATAGAATGTACAAGGGTACAATATTAAGCCGGCAATATTTGAATGAAAAGCTATATGACGCATCTAATCAGATATCCAATGAAGTCGATGCACTGGTTCAAACGGTAGAAGCCAGTGCCAAAGTGTGGCGCCAACGTTTATGTGATATTAGCTGGTTTATGCGAGCCTTAAATGAGCCTATTGCTAGACAAGCCAACAAAGAAGATAGCTGCACGGGGCGGTTCTGGGAAGGGCGGTTTAAGTCTCAGGCGTTGCTGGATGAACAAGCGCTAGCAAACTGTATGGCATATGTTGATTTAAACCCTATTCGCGCGAATATGGCTGATACACTGGAAGCATCTAATCATACGAGTATTCAATATCGTCTAAATGCTAAGCGGGTAGGGAAATCCCCTAAACGGTTAATGAAATTCAGCGATTGCACAACCCAATCTAACTCATTAACCGTCTCCTCTGCAGTGTTACCTTTTACCCTTGATGACTATTTTGCATTTGTCGCGGCTACTGGAAATTGCAACGAAACCTCAGAGCAACTCCAAAAAAAAACGATATTTGAAAACTGGAATGCATACATCAACATTTTTAAAAGCGGTTGCACGGCAGTGGGTAGTATCACCTCTTTATTGAAATACAAGGATAAGAAAACGTTACAACGTATTCGCGGTATGGGGTATATGGCACAACATCAAGATTCTAGGATGCGGTAAGGAATTTATAACTAGACTACCCCTATCG
>CAYUZL010000100.1:0-5312 GCA_964449725.1 uncultured Alteromonas sp.
ATACAACACCATACCGTCTAGGTTGAATTCTGGTTTGCTATCATTACTAGTAATTAGGTGTCTTAATGTTGTTTTTACTTTTTTAAATTTAGTCATATCATTTTGACCAAAAGGCATGACTTTACCTAGCTCTACAGTAAACGAATTTGCATTAAAAAAGTGTGATGAATAGTAACTAAATGTTGCTGTAGAGCTGTGTGAAAGTAAAATAGTATTCACACCGCATGCTGACATGACTGCTAGCTGTTCAAGGCTATATGCTTTTCCATGGGTATAAGGGTAAACCGCAAACTTATCGTTGATGGACGTTCGAATTGCTGTGTGTAAATCATAATGGACCCGTTTAACTCTGCCTTTATCCTTGGCATAAAAGCCTTCAACGCACAGCTCTAAAAACGCCGCTCTTCTTCGCTCGTTATTTTGTATTCCCTCTTTGTGAGTATTACAAAATAAGCGGTTTAAGTTCTCATCAATAAACCGCGTTTGCTTGTTCATCGCGTCTAAGTTTCCAAAAATCACCAATAACCGGTGACGCAATAAAACCTCTTCTTGTAATACGTCTTGAACTAATTCATCACAAATTTCAATGGGTGCAGTTTCATTACCATGTATCCCACAAGAGTATATAATTGAGTCTCCTGCCCCAACAGGTTCAAACTCTATTACGCCGGGCCCATGTATTGTAACAAGAGTCTTATTTTTTAGCGTAAAGTGAGTTTTAGAAGTAACGCTAGTGTCATAGTTTCTAGAGCGTTGCAGAAAATTAGTAATAGAAATGTGCATTTGGAACAGGACTTACCATGAAAGGTCTCAATCGTGCTTAGCATGATACTGGTTAAGCAAGGTGCTGTTAAGTAGATTACAAAATGAAACCTATATTACATGGCTTCACCTAACTCTGTTTTTACCATTTTACCCACTCCGTCTTTATACAAATCTATAAATTCACAGGCTCGGATTGCTTTTGAGAATAGGAACCCTTGAACAGTTTCAACATTAAGCTTCCGTAAAATAGCAAGTTGAGCAGGAGTTTCTACCCCTTCCGCTACAACATCGCATTGCTTGCCCCCTGCGATCACTTGCGTAGCTTTAATAATAGCTTCATTTATTGGAGAGTTTTCTAACTCCATTACAAAGGACTTATCAATTTTAAGCGCACTAATAGCGATATCTCTAACATAAGACAGGTTACTGTAACCTTTACCAAAGTCATCGATAGAAACAGAAACGCCCAACGCATCAAGCTCAGCTAATTGTTTTTTTACCATTAAGGAATTAGATAAAACCATATCTTCTGTCAATTCTAGTTCGAACAAGTCGAGTGAGAGTTGATATTTTTGTTCAAGATTTTGCAAGGTTGAAATAAGTTTATTGTCATAAAGCTGTGTTGGGGAAATATTGACAGATAAACCAATATTTATATTCTCACTTTGTAATAGCTTCATTATTCTAAAGTCTTCTGTAAGAGTCCAATAAGCCAATTCAGTTACCATATTGTAAGACTCAGCCGCTTCAATTAGAGGGCCAGGAAATAAAACACCATCTAACGGATGGTTCCATCGAAGCAGGCACTCTACACCTACAATGTTTAAACTTTTGGAACTCACTTTAGGCTGTAAATACAGCTCTAATTCGTTGTTTTTTATGGCTCTCGTCAAATCCGCTTTTAATGCTAAGCTCCTTCCTGTATCAGGTCTTTCTGCTAAATCTAAAACATAAAAGTTATCGAACTTGTTTTCTTTAGCATACTTTAATGCAGCTTCGGCTTTTGCAACAAACTGCACCAATTCGAAATGGCCATTGGTCATAGTCACGGCACCCACGTTAAAATCTGCTATAAACGCATGATCTTCATAATACATTGGTGTTTTAAAGTGCTCGACTAGGTGTTCGTAATATTTATGTAAACAAGAGCGAGAATGTTTACCTTCGAAAATAAGACCAAAAACATCGCCACTAATACGGCCAAGCTCAACTTTTCCGTTAAACAAAACAAGTATCCGGTTGGCAATTTCCAGTAAAATTTGGTCTCCGACTTTAATTCCAAAGCTAGTAGTAACATCGGAAAACCTAACGACGTCAACTAACATCAAAGAAAAGTAGGGTTTTGTTTTTGCTTGTTTCTCAATTGAATCGATAAACATAAATCGATTCGAAATAGTATTCAAAGAATGGTGAACGCGATTCATGATTTAGGTCGTACCTCGGCCTTTAATGCAATTAAACCATTGATTTTATTAGTGTTACATAACAACAGAGAATTTCAAACATTCACTCTTGTTTTGTAACACTATTCGTAAAAATAACGTTACAGCAAACTAGGGTGTGTTGATCTTTGCGGTACAATTCTGCAGCGGTTTGTGCTTCATTTACACAATGCAGAGTGACTGCTGTGTAGGCATTCTACATAAAGGAACGATAAAGCTGTAGAAATGAAGCACAAGCCCTGCCCTTTGGGTTCAACACGCCCTAGACTTGTTTATTCATGCCTTGTTACACAAGGATCTAATTTCCAAATTCGTTGTACATAATCTCTAATTGAACGGTCAGATGTAAATTTACCTACTTTCGCTGTATTCAATATAGCCATTTTGGCCCACTTTTGCTTATCTCGATACGCTAAATCAACGTCTTTTTGTGCTGAACTATAAGACTCAAAATCAGCTAATACTAAATACGGGTCTCCGCCTTCCAGTAAACTGTGTTTAATTGATAGCAAAGCCCCAGGCTCACCGGGTGTAAAATAGTCTGTTTCAAGCCAATCGAGCACAGCTTTAACTTCTTTATTACTGTCATAGATATCATAGGGGTTGTACCCTTTTTGCCACAATGCCGATACATCATCAATAGTTAAGCCAAAAATAAATATATTGTCTTCTCCGACCTCTTCGGCAATTTCTACATTTGCTCCATCTAATGTACCAATAGTGACCGCGCCATTAAGTGCTAACTTCATATTCCCAGTTCCAGACGCTTCTTTTCCAGCAGTACTGATTTGTTCGGAAACATCGGCTGCGGGGATCAGTTTTTCAGCTTGAGAAACACGGTAGTTGGGCATAAAAACAACTTTGAGTTTTTTGTTAACCCTGGGATCACTATTTATTTTTTCAGCAACTTTATTTATCGCGAGAATAATATCTTTCGCCAACTTATAACCTGGTGCCGCCTTCGCAGCAAAAATAAATGCTCGGGGGTGCATATCATAATCTGGATTTTCCAATAAACGACGATACAAAGCCATGATATGAAGTAAATTCAAATGCTGGCGTTTGTATTCATGCAAACGTTTTATTTGAATATCAAAAATAGCATTTGTATCTAATTTTATTCCTGTTAACGCTTGGATTTCTTTTGCCAATGCAACTTTGTTTTTATGCTTAATTTGCATGAATTGCTTTTGAAATGTTTTCTGCTCTGCATATTTAGCAAGGCCTTGTAATTTATCTAAATACAAGGGCCAATCCTTTCCGATTTTATCCGAAACTAAATCAGACAAAGCTGGGTTACAGGTTTTCAGCCAGCGCCTTGGAGTAATACCATTAGTGACGTTCATCAGTCGCCCGGGATATAACTCATTAAACTCTGGGAACAGGTTTTCTTTTACTAATTTAGAATGAAGTTCTGCAACGCCATTGACAGCGAAACTACCGATAACCGATAAATTTCCCATTCTCACCATTTTTTCACTGCTTTCTTCAATAACAGAAAGCTTAGCTTTTATATCGTTGTCTCCTGGCCATTTAGCTTCGACCTCTTGCATAAACCTATGGTTTATTTCATATATAATTTCCAAATGGCGAGGCAGTATTTTTTGAATCATTCGAGCAGGCCACTTCTCCAATGCTTCAGGTAACAAGGTGTGATTTGTATATGCAAAGGTGTGTGTACAAATCTCCCATGCTTTTTCCCAATCGAGTTCAGCTCTATCCACTAAAATTCGCATTAACTCGGGAATGGCAATTGCTGGGTGAGTATCGTTTAATTGAATCACCACCTGCTCAGTAAAACGGCTCCAATCATTTCCATGGGCTCGTTTATAACGACGTATGATATCTTTTAGTGAACAAGCACAGAAAAAGTATTGCTGAATTAGACGAAGCTCTTTACCAGCTTCGGTATCATCATTGGGGTAGAGAACTTTTGATATAGTCTCAGCTTGCACATTTTCACGCTGTGCATCCACATAGCCGCCAGAATTAAATACATCCCAATTAAAGTGATTACTCGACTGACTTTGCCATAGCCGCAGTACATTAACACTTCCCCCCTCATAACCCACTACAGGAATATCCCAAGGCAGACCTTTCACAATAGAGCCAGGGTGCCACTCTTTTTGAATTCTTCCATTTTCACCATATTTAGTTTCTACGTAGCCATACAAGGAAATTTCTTGAATGGATTCCGGACGACATATCTCCCAAGGGTTTCCATAATCTCGCCATGCATCTGGACGTTCAATTTGCTTCCCATTTTTAATTTCTTGTCGGAAAAGGCCATTTTCATAATGAATACCATAGCCAATAGCAGGGAAATTCAGAGTGGCAAGTGAATCTATATAGCAAGCTGCCAATCGCCCTAAGCCACCATTTCCGAGGGCCATATCAGGCTCTTCTTCCATAATATCTGAAAGCTCAACGCCTAATGCCTTAAGGGCGTCTCGAACATCATCGAATACACCAAAATTTTGCATGTTATTTGAAAGTAATCGCCCCATCAGAAACTCAGCTGAAAAATAATGAACCGCTCGGGTATCGTTAATGTAATGCTTTTTCTGCGTTTTTCTTAAGCCTTCCAGCACGTGCTCGTTGATTGCAGCACATGTTGCTTTCCACCACGCGTGGTTGTTCGCTTTATTTTCGTCCGTACCAAGGGTGGAATGAAGGTGGCGAATAATCGCTTGCTTGAAGTCGTATTTTTCAGTTTTAACTGTTGTTTTCATAACCTGTTCTCGCAGAAAAAAAGAGTAAAAGATAACCACAATGCCGTACAACTATTAATCATACTAGCAGCACACCCCACACTTTTATGTTAAATCTGTGTGAAACACGCGAAAAAAAACGTCATAACACAACATTATGACGTTCTTTTACAAAAGTTTAACACTTTAACTAATAACTGAATCAACCAATCGTTGAGCTTCTACAACAAGTTCACTTAAGTGTTCTGCTGATTTAAAGCTTTCTGCATATATTTTGTAAACCGCTTCTGTACCCGATGGTCGTGCTGCAAACCAGCCATTTTCGGTAACCACTTTAATTCCACCAATTGCCGCATTATTTCCTGATGCATGAGTAAATATGTCTACAATAGAT
>CAYUZL010000101.1:0-9358 GCA_964449725.1 uncultured Alteromonas sp.
ACCTATTAGTATCGGTACCTATACCAGTCTCGATATTTAATGAAGACAACCACTGAAAGACGTCGTGTTGGTCAACATTCAGTCCGTCAAAATGCAGCATGACACTGTTATAAGAAGGAACAACGTCATACAACCAGTTGGGCCGTTGTTGTGCAAAAACACTCTGGGTAAAGGCTCTGCATACGCTGTTTTTTTCGCTGATGTCTCCACTGCGCGCATACAAGATAACTGCACCTTCTCCTACACAGTGAAATTCAAACAGGGCGTTGGGATTATTCTTCATTGGGGATCAAAGCTCGTATCGATTTAACCATAGCAATTGCCGAAGGCGAATCACCATGCACACAAATAGAATCTACAGGGAACGGGCTGCCGCCATTAACGAAATTTTTCGCTTGTGCAATAGCTTCAATCTCGCTTAATACAGCATTAGGTTGAGAACGCGCTGTCAGTGCTCCTTCTTGGGTATAACGCCTATCTGCAAAGGCTTCAAACCTGAGTTTTATTCCAAACTTTTTAGCCTTTTCTTGAAAGTCTTTATAATTTGGCGTGGCTAAAATCATTAAATCAGGGTTATTTGGCAACTTAGACACAGACTGTAAAACCGTATTGAAGATGGTTTCATCTTTCATCATGTCGTTATATAAAGCGCCGTGGGGCTTTATATAACTCACCGCAATTCCATGTACCTTAGCTAACCCCACTAACGCACTCACTTGATACAAAATACAGGCTTCAAGTTCTTCCGCTGACATTGCCATACTGCGACGTCCAAAGCCTTGGCGGTCTGGGTATGACGGGTGTGCCCCTACACTCACATTGTGCTGCGCACACAAGGATAACGATTTCATTAAGGTAGTGGGATCACCACCGTGAAAACCACAGGCAATGTTTGCTTGGTCAATAAGAGGAATAATAATCTGCTCATCCGTTAAGGTATATACGCTATACCCTTCACCTAAATCACTATTTAATGCTATTTGTTGCACCTATCTCACCGTTTTCATGTGGTTTTTGGTAGTATAGCGTTTTAACTCGTTATGCTTAAGCCTTAGGTTTTTATGTTGACTGAAAACACATCTGAATTACACATTGGTTCTATTGTCGAATTATCTATTGAAGAATCTCTTCCTACTGGATATTGGTTGTCAGTAAGCAGCGAGCAACGGTTGTTTTTACCTATAGAGAACTGCCCGCAAGACATAACCGACAAGGTAAAGGTGTTTATCACTGTTGATAAAAACGGCCAAAAAATAGCAGACGCTCAATTGCCAAAATCGGAATTAGACAAAGTCACAATATTAACAGCGAAAGATGCCACCGACAGCGGCGCATTTTTTGATTGGGGAACCAGCCGCGATTTATACGTACCGCAAAAATGGCAGGAATTCCCCGTTAACCCGGGTATGGATTACTTGGTTGTGCCTTTTGTTGATGAAAAATCTCAGCGTATTGTAGGTTGCACTAAGCTTAAGCACTTTTACCCTGAAACCAATGAATGGCTAAAACCCAAACAAACTGTTTCTCTACAAGTCTTTGCTAAAACGGACTTGGGTTACAAAATGCTCATTGACGAAACTACACTGGGTTTGTTGTTTCACAGTGATGTACATGTTGCATTGCGTATCGGCGACAAACTACAAGGCAGTATTAAAGAGATTCGAGACGATGGCAAAATAAACTTATCTATAGGCCCACAATCAAAAGACACTCGGAAATCTTTAGCGCAGGCCATACTCGACGATTTAGAAGCCCATGATGGCTTATCTACGTTAACAGATAAAAGCTCACCTGAAGAAATATACGAACACTTTAAAGTCAGTAAAGCGGCGTATAAAAAAGCATTGGGTAACCTTTTTAGAAATAAAAAGATATTGCTTGAGAAAGGTATTGTTAAGTTAAACAAATAACAAATTGTGAAGTGTAAGGTGTAAAAGTCATGTAAGAGTGATTCTATTGCTGACTTTTACAACACAGTAATTCCCAATTCTAGCAGTATTGAGCGCCGTTTCCTAAGCAGGATCAAGGTTAATTTATGTGTTTGGCGTTAACATCTCTTGACCTGCAACATAGGTTTGCTCAACAGCTCTATCATCACCCAAAATACTCAGCGCAAACAACACATCACTCACTTGCTTTGCGTTGTCATTTCGCAATGCTGATAATTCGTCATAACACGGATTTAGCACAACAAAATCTGCATAGGTTCCAGGGTTTAAATTACCTATTTCGTGTTCCATACCATGAGCAGCGGCTGCGCCTTGAGTCATCATGTATAACCCAGAAAGCGCATCAACAGGGTGCTGTTGTAACTGGCACACTTTATACGCCTCTCCATAAGTTCGCAGCATGTTAAAACTGGTACCGGCCCCTACATCACTGGCTAGCACAGTAGGAATATCGTATTGATTTGCAGACGCCAAATCGAATAAACCACTGCCTAAAAATAAATTAGAGCTAGGGCAAAAAGCGATACTTGCGCCCTTTTCACTTAAGGTTTGCCACGACGACTCGGGCAAGTGAATGCAATGTCCAAATACAGCGCGTTCTCTTACTAATCCGAAATGATCGTATACATCTAAATAGGAAGCTCGTTCGGGAAAACGGGCTGCAACAATTTCAATTTCCGTTTTGTTTTCTGACAAATGCGTTTGTATAAACACATCTTTATATTGACTGGCTAATTCACCTAAAGCTCCCAATTGAGCGCCGGTACTTGTCGGCACAAATCGAGGTGTAATTGCATATTTACAACGGCCGTTATTGTGCCAACGGTTAATCAGTATTTCAGACTCTTTTACCGCTAAATCAGCAGTATCACGCAGGTTCTCAGGGCATTCTGCAGCGAAATCCATACAGGTTTTCCCCGTTATCAACGCCATATTTTTACTTTTTGCCGCTGAAAACAAGGCATCAACTGAATGAGCGTGAACAGTGGCATAAGCCAAGGCCGTCGTAGTACCATTTTTTAATAACTGGTTTAAAAACACATCGGCTATCTGATTACAGTAAGCAGGATCGGCAAATTTCATTTCTGTTGGAAACGTATAGTTTTCCAACCACGCCATTAATTGTTCGCCGTAGCTGGCAATCATTTCTGTTTGTGGAAAATGCACATGGCTGTCGATTAAACCGGGAATAATCAACTTTCCACGGTAATCATGTACCCTTGCTTGGGGGAAACTATCCTTGATAGTACTATAAGTATCAAGGGCCACAATTTTAGTGCCTTCCACCAGCAAACCACCGTCTTCATAATAACAATGTTCTTTGGCAGGATCTCTTGTTGTAGATGGAAAATGAACAATGCTAGCGCGGTAAATGTGCATGCCTGAATTCAACGTTTAACTACCTCGATATGTACTAAAGCCATAAGGAGTAACCAAAAGTGGTACGTGGTAGTGAGCGTCGTCGCCGGTGATCTCGAACGCAATGTCAACATAAGGATAAAAGCTAGCACCGTGGTGTGCTAACAAATACTCTTTACACGCAAAACGCAGTGAATAGGTGCCTTCAGAAAACTGAATGTCGCCCCACTCGTTGCACCGTCCATCGTCATTAGTCACAGCGGTTACACTTTCCCCGTTAGGCGTTGTTAACGTTAAAACCATATTGTGGGCTGGTTTGCCCAGTGTAGTATCAAGTACATGGCTAGAAAGCGTATTCATTCCCAAGTTCCTTTAAAAGTGTTTAGCACAAATGCTGATTAGCTAGCGAAGGCTTTCGCTATGCGTAATTTGGTTATTTTCAATTGTTCCGCCGCTGCAGTGGCAAATTCTTGCTCTGTGGTGTTGTTCACTCGCAATTGAATTTGATGCAACATTTGCGCAGCCGTTAATCCCGACGCACAAATAATAAAAATAAAGCCATGCTTTTCTAGATAAGCGTGATTCAAGTTTTTTAGCTGCTCGAACACTTCATCACTCGCGCTATCCATGCCACCTTGCTCGTTTTTAGCAAGGCTTTCCGTGTTCGCATATTTGGCTTTTAGCGATGTAATATCCCCAATCATAGGGTGTCCAGCAAAGGCTTCCATCACATCATTGTGTTTCATTTTAGCCCAGTGCAGATCGCTTTTTTCAATCACATCATCTTCGGATAAAAAAGGACGGCTTGAAGCCATTAGTTCACACCAACGGCTTGCCGTACACGTGAGGGCAAACCATTCAATTGTTGCTTGTGTTGATAGTTTATTTATTTTTTTTACACACATTAAATGGTTTGCTCCCCCACCGTTTCTGTCGTTAACGGCTTAGTGTTTGGTTGAGTGCTGTTTGGCTGAATACCGTTCAATAAATTTATAATTTGAGCACTAATGGAAACTGCCACCTCTACTGGGCGTTTTCCTTGCACTGATAAGGCCCCTATCGGGCTTACCAGCGTCTCTATCTGGGATTGTTTAAATCCTCTATTTTGCAAGCGTAGGCGGAACCGTTCTGCTTTTGTATCAGACCCAATCATGCCTAAAAAGCCTAGCTGATTGTGTTTTAACCCCTGCTCTACAAGCTCGTAATCTAGCTGATGGTTATGGGTTAAAATAATAGTCCATGCATTAGTGGGCAAATGCTCCATCTCGCTCACAGCATCATCGTTAAATAAACACGTCACGTTGCTAGGTAATACTGACGTATCAAAAGTTGGTGGGCGATTATCAACCCAACGTATTTGCAGCGGTAACTGAGTCAAAATAGGGACCAATGACTGAGCTACATGACCACCACCAAACACAGCTAAGGTTTGCCCATGATGAACATGGGTTTCGAATAACACTTTCACTGCACCACCACAGCATTGCCCCAGTTTTGCAGCCAACGGAAATGATTCAACTGATTGAGATTGTTTACCGTTTATCAATAACTGGCGGGCTTTTTCTATAGACACATACTCTAAATGACCACCACCTATGGTGTCGAATTGCCCATCAACAGTTACCACCATTTTAGCCCCGGCTTCTCTTGGGGTTGATCCTGCAGCGCTTAAAACGGTAATGATTACATATCCTTGCCCTTGCTGTTGGCACTGATAAACAGCTTCATACCAACGCTGAGCTTTCAAGAAAGGGTTCATTACTGTTGCCCTTTCATTTGTTGTATTGCGTTAAACACACGCTCAGGTGTTGCCGGCGTGTCTAATTTTGGATCAATACCATAGTCAGCAATACTGGAAATTGCATCTTTAATGGCACACCACACTGACATGGCTAACATAAAGGGTGGCTCACCCACCGCTTTTGAATGATAAATGGTGTCTTCTTCGTTAGCGCGATCGTACAAATCCACGTTAAAAATACGAGGCGTATCGCCAATAGCGGGAATTTTATAGGTTGCTAAATTGTTGCTCATTAGCTTGCCTGAATCGTCCCATTTTAACTCTTCAGTAGTTAACCAGCCCATACCTTGTATAAAACCACCCTCTATTTGACCAATATCAATAGCCGGATTTAAGCTTGCTCCAACATCATGCAATATGTCTACACGATCAACTTTGTGCTCTCCGGTCAAGGTATCAACACTGACTTCTGACACAGATGCACCATAAGCAAAATAGAAGAACGGACGCCCTTTACCCGTTTCACGGTTATAGTGAATTTTGGGAGTTTTATAAAAACCACTGGCGGATAGCGATACTCGTCCAAAATAGGCTTGTTGAACAAGCTCAACAAAAGACATCTTATTATCGTCAAGTACAATATGGCCTTGCTCGAACGTCACATTTTCAATAACGTCAGCAGGTTGTTTTAATACTTCTGAGACATAAAACTCGGCCAAGCGCTGTTTCACAATTAAGCAGGCATTTTGCGCCGCTTTACCGTTTAAATCACTGCCACTTGATGCAGCGGTTGGCGATGTGTTGGGCACTTTATCTGTGCGGGTTGACGTTACCTCAATAGTTTCCATATCAACGCCGAATTCATGTGCCACCACTTGTGCGATTTTAGTATGGAGCCCTTGCCCCATTTCTGTACCACCGTGATTTATTTGAATACTGCCATCTGTGTATATGTGTAACAGCGCACCAGCTTGATTCAAATGTTTAGCAGTAAACGAAATACCAAATTTAATAGGAGTAAGCGCCAGCCCTTTTTTAATAACCGGACTGGTTTTATTAAACTCTGCAATGGCGTTTCGTCGTTGCCAGTAGTCACTTGATTGTTCTAACTGTGCAATTAAATCAGCGACTAGGTGATGTTCAATGTCCATGCCATAAGGCGTAACACTGCCATTTTCTTTGCTGTACAAATTGCGTTTTCTAACGGTAAGTGGGTCTAGTCCCGTGGTTCTAGCTATTTTATCCATAACGGCTTCAGCCATTATCATACCTTGAGGCCCACCAAATCCGCGATAGGCAGTGTGGGAAACCTGGTTCGTTTTTAGACGATGGCCCGCTATGTCACAATTGTTTAAAAAGTAACAATTATCGGCATGAAACATGGCTCTATCTACAATGGCATCAGACAAATCTGGTGAATGCCCGCAGTTACCATTGATAGAATGGCTAACACCCGCAATCACACCTTCAGCTGAAAAGCCCATGGTATAGCTATTTTCAAACGGGTGGCGCTTACCCGTGACAATCATATCTTGCTGTCGAGGTAAGCGTACTTTTACCGCACATTGGTTACGTGAGGCTAACAAGGCAGCAATACAGGCCCATTGTGCCGCTTGGGTTTCTTTACCACCAAATCCACCGCCCATGCGGCGCATATCAACAACCACTTTGTTTAAACTTGTATCTAACACTTCAGCCACCAGCTTTTGCACTTCGCTAGGATGTTGGCTTGAGGTATACACAAACATTCGGTCTTCTTCTTCAGGAATAGCCACAGACACTTGACCTTCCAAATACAAATGCTCCTGACCACACACAGACACACTGTCGCTCACTACAAATTCTGCTTGTGCTAGTGCCTCGTCCACATTTCCCATCGACATATAGTGTGGTGGGCGTACTGTAGATTGTTTGTCTTTCGCTTTGGCTACCGTGAGTATAGGCGCCGTTTCATCAACCTCTATAAGGGCTTTTGACGCGGCTTTTCTCGCATTCGTTACACTGTCTGCAAGCACTGCAAATACGGGTTGACCATGAAATTTAATTTCATTATGTGCTAATACAGGGTCACCATCGAATACTGGCGCAATATCAATATGCCCAGGCACATCTTCAGCAAGGATAACGTCAATAATGCCTTCACTTTCTTTTACTTTAGTTAAATCTATATGAGTAATTTTTCCCGCTGCACATTGGCTAATGCCAATCGCACCATGCATCAGGTTGGCAGGCTCTGGAATGTCATCCACATATCGCGCAGCACCCGCTACTTGTCGAATGGCGCTTTCGTGCTTTTTACTTTTTTTACCAGCTTGATAGGAAGCCGCGTTTGCTGGGATATCAATTAATTTACGCATGAGCTGCTCCTTCCAACACAGAGTCCACGCGCACAGGGATCATCCCGTCTTGCGTGTGGGTTTCTAACCAGAAGCGATGCCATAAATTACCTAGCATCTGTTTGCGGTATTCTGCACTAGCTCTCACATCGTCGATAGGCGTAAATGCATCAACTAACGCCTTTTTCCCCAGAGCCATAGTGTCAGCATCGGCCCAATTTCTGCCCACCAGCTCGTTAAGCTGATCACAGCTCATTGGTGTGGCAGCTACTCCCCCAAAGCCAGAATGAATCGCCGTTACTTTATTGTTTTCAGTTGTCAAAGCAAATACCGCACAGACTGCAGAGATATCGTCTTCATTTCGCTTAGAAATTTTATACGCGCGAATTTGCGTGTTCGCACTGGGCAAAGGAATAACGATACTGTGTATCCATTCTCCTTGCTCAAGCACAGTGTGTTTGTAACCCGTGAAAAAATTACCTAATGGCACGGTTCGCTGGTTATCGCCTTTGTCTAAAACCACCTTTGCTTGTAACGCAATAAGTACTGGGGGCATGTCGCCAATTGGCGAAGCGTTCGCAATATTGCCACCTAAGGTTGCTTGATTTCGAATTGGCAAAGACGCAAAGCGTTCTACAATTTCAGATAAGCTTGGGAAATACTGTAAAAAAATAGCTGAAATATCATTAATCGGACACGCGGCTCCAATACTCAATTCCTGTTCGTTAACAGAGACTTTTTTCATTTCAGTCATAGCCGCTACGCTAATTAATGTAGTGATAGAAAATAACTGCTGAGTGACTTCTAGCGCCAAATCTGTGCTACCTGCGACTAATCGGCTATCAGGGTTTTGACTGAGAGCTTCAGCCATTTCTTTTGACGTGGTCGGCATCAGTATGCCTTGCGTACCCGCATCGGTTTGAGCAGCAAGCATTGAGAGTTGCTCAACAGTGCGCTTTTCGTTGGTAATGAACTGATCTTTGGCTTCTTGATTACAGCTGTCTAAAGCGGCATCAATAATAGGGCGATATCCCGTACAACGACAAAGATTACCCGACAATGAATGTACTACGTCATCCCGAGAAACAGAATCAGCCGAATGATACAGCGCAAACGTAGACATCACAAAGCCAGGGGTACAAAAACCGCATTGCGACCCATGATGATCAATCATGGCTTGCTGTACTGGGTGAAGTTGGTTTTTCCCAGTGGCTAAATGCTCAATGGTAATAAGTTGCTTACCGTGAAGCGCAGACAAAAACGTCACGCAACTGTTAATCGCACGATAATGAAGCCCATTACTTTTAATGCCACTAAGTTCAGCGAGGACAACAGTACACGCTCCGCAATCCCCAGACGCACAGCCTTCTTTTGTGCCTGCCATTTTAAGGCGTTCACGTAAATAATTAAGCACGGTAAGGTCAGCAGGTGCGTCTTTTATCGTAACAAGCTTTTCATTCAGTAAAAAACGTATCATTATGGCTCCAAGCAAACTATCTAGGTAGATAATTGTTTCTACCGTGCAAATAAAAAGTAGACCGAACGGTCAGATTTGTATAGTTTATTGATTAATGAATTAATTTCAACACTATTAATATGCCAGTTAACACATCAAGTAAAATTTCAGAGAAAAATCGCTCTATTATTATAGCCGCCGCAGAGCATTTATTTGCTGCAAACGGATTTAAAGGCACTTCAATAAAAGAAATAGCAGATAGTGCGGGCTTACCTAAAACTAATGTTTTGTATTATTTCAAAACAAAGCAAGGCTTATACCATGCCGTGCTCAATCAAATTTTAGATGTCTGGAACTCTCGCTTTGACCAAGCCAAAGAAGAAGACGACCCAGCGTCTACACTGGCAGAATATATTTATGAAAAAATGCAAAACTCGCTACACAACCCTTGTGCGTCAAAGGTCTTTGCCATTGAAATCATCAATGGTGGGCATAACTTAAGCGATACATTTTTAGC
>CAYUZL010000102.1:0-4329 GCA_964449725.1 uncultured Alteromonas sp.
TTATGGAGCTGTTGAATCATTTACAAAAAGCACCTCAAGAGAGTGATTCAGACATTGCTATTATGGGCGAAGCCGTCAACGCATTAGTACAAATGCTCAACCCGATCACGCCTCATATTTGTCACGAATTATGGGCAGCTCTTGGGCACACGACTGACATCGAAAATGTACAATGGCCTGTAGCCGATAAAGCCGCTATGACAGAAAGCGAAAAGCTTATTGTTGTGCAGGTAAACGGAAAAGTACGAGCCAAAATTACTGTTGCTGCCGATGCCACCAAAGAGCAAATAGAAACAACCGCGTTGGCCCAAGAGAATGTAGTCAGTTTTACCGACGGAAAAACTATAAGAAAGGTTATTGTTGTCCCAGGTAAGCTTGTGAACATAGTAGCGAACTGATGAATAACCTTTTCAAACAGTCATTTTTCGTACTGATAGTGTTGGGATTAACGGCGTGTGGTTTTCACTTGCGCCAATCCCCTCCTCTCCCTGAAGGTATTGAAGGCGTGAGTATTACCGCGCCTAATTTGCAGTCTAAACTGGCAAGGGCATTATCAAGTAGACTAAAAATCTACCAGTTAAGTGAAATTACAAATCAAGAAAAAGATACGTCCACTGTGCATATCACGCTTCAGCCTGAAGATTTGGAACGCCGTTTACTGTCTATATTTTCTACCGGCCAGGTTGCTGAATATGAACTCATTTATTCGGTGAACTATACGGTTTCTTTTCCCGACGCTTCCCCGGTTAACGGCTATGTTGAAGTATTAAGGGAATATCAAGATGATCCCGACCAAGTGCTAGCAAAATCCAGAGAGTTAGAGGTTGTCCTATCGGAAGTGCGTCAAGAGGCTGCAGACAGAATCATTCGTTTACTTTCAAGCCAAGCGCCGTAAGACGGGTTTCATCACTTATGCAAATTTACCCAGATAAACTTCAAGCCGCTTTAAATCGAACGCTAACGTCAGTTTATCTTGTATTTGGTGACGAGCCTTACCAAAAATATCAAAGCATTGATCAAATTCGCAAAGCGGGTTTAGCACAAGGTTTTGATGAGAGAAAAACCTTCGTAGCAGACAAAGAGTTTGAGTGGTCTTCACTTATTGACGCCACACAAACCATGTCCTTGTTTAGCGCCAAACAGCTTATCGAGCTTGAATTACCTACAGGTAAGCCCGGTAAAGAAGGCTCTAAAACGCTCTTATCCATATTCGATTCCTTATCTACCGATACACTGCTTATCATTCATGGACCCAAAGTAGGTAAAGACGTACAAAATACAAAATGGTTTAAACACGCTGGTTCTCTTGGTTCGTTTACTCCTTGTTACCCTTTAGAAGGGCGAGCATTGAGTCAATGGTTAGCGAACTTGGCTCAAAGTAAACAATGTCAATTAAGTGCTGATGCATCTTCCTTATTAGCTGAATACTGCGAAGGAAATATGTTAGCCGGTGCGCAAGAAATTGAAAAACTCGCGCTCAACTTCCCTAATAAAACCATTGAGTTAACTGACATTGAAAACGCCGTGGTGAACCAATCTAGATACAATGTATTTCAATTGGTTGACGCTTTTTTAGCCGGCGATGGAAAAAAAACCACCAAGTTACTTCTCGCGCTTGAAAGTGAAGGATTAGAACCCGCTATTGTAATTTGGGCATTAGCGAAAGAGTGGCAAACCCTCACTGAATTAAAGTTAACTTCAGGCGCCATAAATTGGAACAAGTTTCGTATTTGGGGAAATAGACAGTCTATTTACCAATCGGCCTTATCTCGTTTATCTATAGATGATTTGAAACAGCTGGGTGATACCCTATCTTACGCCGACAGCACATTTAAAAGTAAAGTGGTAATGCGCCCTTATGTAGCATTAAGCTATTTGTGTTTACTGTTTATCCACCCTGGTTTAAATCAATTAGGCTGGGAAGCTTAAGTGCTAGCATTTTATGGTGGTAGTTTTGATCCGCCTCACAAAGGTCACAGCCAATGTGTTGTCAATGCAGCTAAAGAAATAAACTTAAATTCTGTTGCGTTACTACCCTGTGCTCAATCACCGCTAAAAGCATTAACAGCAACACCGCAACAGCATAGACTTGCGATGTTAAACTTACTTTGTGACGACAGTAATAAAACACATGAAAAAGTCACGTTAAGCCTTGATGAAACGGAGCTAAATCTTCCCCGTCCTTCATTTACCGTAAACACGTTAAAGCACTTACGTAAAAAATACGGCACAAATTCATCCCTATGTTTTCTACTTGGCGAAGATTCCCTGTATACTTTATACAAATGGAAAGAATGGCAGACGATTACACACTATTGTCATCTGGTGGTTATGCGTAGAGAAGGTGTTCATTTACGGGATAATCTTGAGTTTAATCAATGGTTAAACGCTAGATTAATAGATGATGTAAATACGTTGCACAATACACCCAATGGGCATATTTATTTATGCAACTCGTCATTAGTAACCATTTCTTCCAGTGCTATTCGACAAATGGTTGTCGAGCAGCCAGAATCAGCTCGTAGTTGGCTATCAGAATCGGTAGCGAAATACATTTTTAAACACACATTATATACCTCTGAGTAAAGGAGCTAAATTGCTACCAACTGACATAAAAGCATTTGCCATCGACAAAATTGAAGATATGAAAGCAAGAGACATAGTTGTTATTGACGTCACCGGACGCTCTTCAATAACGGATACTCTTGTAATTTGTTCCGGCAACTCAAAACGCCATGTAATGTCTATTGCAGACAATGTCGTTTCTGAAAGCAAACAAGCAGGAATGCCGCCTTTAAGTGTTGAAGGAAAAGACTCAGGAGAGTGGGTACTCGTTGATTTAGGTGAAGTCATTGTGCATGTAATGCAAGATGAAACCAGAGACTTTTATCAATTAGAAAAACTCTGGAGCTAAATATTTCACTATGAAGATCACAATTGTCGCAGTAGGCAACAAGATGCCTAAATGGGTCGAAGAAGGCGTGGATGCATTTATAAAACGCTTCCCCAGTGACATGCCTGTGGTTTTCAAAGAAATACCACCCGCCAGACGAACAAAGAACGCGGACATTGCCCGTATAACTGCAATGGAAGGCGACGCTATGTTAGCCGCCATTGGTGACGGTAAACGTATAGTGACCTTAGAAGTTACGGGCAAACCGTGGGATACAAACCAACTAGCGAAACAATTAGACAGCTGGAAAATGGACGGCAGAGACGTAGCCTTGTTAATTGGTGGGCCTGAAGGCTTATCCCCCAAGTGTATTAGCGCAGCAGAACAACGATGGTCTTTGTCAGCACTGACATTGCCTCACCCATTGGTTAGAATTATAGTAACGGAAAGTCTATATCGGGCTTGGTCCGTTACTCAAAACCATCCGTATCACAGGGAATAGTGGGTGACAATTAAGCGTCAAACAATACGAGACCACACTGCAGAAGCAAACCTAGTAACTAGGCGCGCTTTTTTTGCATTTGCTGGAGCAATATGTATTTTGCTAGCCGTAGTCAGTAATTTATATGTACTGCAAGTAAAGAAATACGAAGCATTTCAAACCCGTTCAAACACAAATAGAATAAAAGTACTTCCGGTGGCGCCTAATCGAGGCCTAATTTACGATAGAAATGGAGTTATTCTAGCGGAAAACAGACCGGTTTTTAGCCTAGAGTTGATTCCAGAATCCATTTCTGACTTAGATGACACGTTATCTAGATTACAAAGCTTGCTTTCGATTACCAACGAACAGGTTGAACGTTTTCACAAAAATAGAGATGGACAACGTCGGTTCAAACCTATCGCATTAAAAACATTACTAAGTGAAGAAGACGTTGCCATTTTTTCTGCCAACAAACATTTATTCACGGGTGTGTCGGTAGAGGCAAGGCTTTCTCGCCATTATCCCTTTGGCGAAGTGATGACCCATGCATTGGGGTATGTAGCTAAAATAAATAAAAAAGATTTACAGAAAATTGTTGAGGCCGGTGAAGAGGAAAACTACAAAGCTACCTACGATACGGGAAAGCTAGGCGTAGAGCGTTTTCATGAATCAAAGCTTCATGGCAAAGTTGGTTACCAACAAGTGGAGGTGAACAGCGCCAGCAGAATAATTCGAGTGCTAGATGTTACTCCCCCAGAGCCTGGACAAGATATAATTCTAAACTTAGATGTTCGTTTACACGAAAAAGCGGCTGAGTTACTAGCAGGCAAACGAGGCACTGTTGTTATGTCCGACCCTGAAACGGGTGGCATTTATACCCTGTACTCTAACCCCAGTTATGACCCTAATTTATTTGTACACGGTATCAGCAATAAAAATTACTCTGCATTAC
>CAYUZL010000103.1:0-7185 GCA_964449725.1 uncultured Alteromonas sp.
TTGTATAAGTTCACTTTCGAGTGAAATAAAAAACCCTATCGCCATTGGCTATAGGGTTTTTTTATATCTGCTATTAAGAATAGACCTAGATCAAGTGTGCAATATATCTACCGTATTTGAACTTTAAAAACACATTGACTGTTTGAGTTTTATACAGATATTATGAATACGCGATATGTTTTCGCATCCAAAACACCCGAGCTACTTTTCTACGCATTTCTATACATAACAACATAACAATAGGATGTGGTGTAAAAATTAAAGGGAATACACACTATGATAAAAGGCTCAAAACTAGCACTTGCTATAAAATTTGCATGTATAGCCGGAGCAAGCTCGGCTTTGTTTTCAACGTCTTTATATGCTCAAGAACCTGATGTTGAAGAGAAAAATGTTGAAGTCGTCCGAATCACCGGATCTCGCCTTGCAGCCAATCCAAATCTCACAGCGGGAACGCCTGTTCTTAGTGTCTCTGGGGAAGAGGCGAACGTTCGGGGAAACATTAGGGTCGAAGACTTTTTAAATGTATTACCACAAGTTTTCGCCGGTCAAGCGTCGGAAGTTTCAAATGGCGCTACAGGTACTGCAACCTTGGACTTAAGGGGGTTGGGAGCTCAACGTACTTTGGTACTTATAGATGGTAAACGCCTACCTTATGGTTCATCACAAACGAGCCCTGCTAACGTCGATATTATTCCAACTCAATTGATTGAAAGTGTCGATATATTAACCGGTGGAGCATCAGCTGTTTATGGCTCAGATGCAATCGGCGGTGTTGCGAATTTCGTGTTAAAACGCGACTTTGAAGGTGTTGAATTAGGGGGGCAATTTAGTAGTAATTATAACGCAAATGATGAAGGTATTTGGGAAAACGTATTAAATGCATCTGACCAACCTGTACCTGGTTCTACTTGGGACGGAGAAGAGACCTTAGTATATGCATTGTTTGGTGCTAATACCGCCGATGGTCGTGGCAATGTAACTATTTATGCTTCTTATGAAGATAGAAATGAAATAGTTCAAGCCGATCGTATCTTTTCAGCCTGTACTTTAGGCCAAGCTTCTGGCGAACAGAGTTTTGGTGGTTTTGGTTGTGTAGGTTCAGGTAACTTCAGGCTATTTGGTGGTAATACTATTAACGCCTTTCAGGAAGAAAATGGTGAATTAGTTGACTTTGTTGGTGGACCATCTCAAACGTTTAATTTTGGGGCGGCGAACTTCTTTCAGCGACCATCTAAACGTTACTCATTTTATTCTCGTGGGCACTATGACATTACCGAAAATTTAGAAATTTACGCGGACTTTTCTTATACCAATAATACTAGCGACGCTCAAATTGCCCCTACTGCTTCTTTTGGTGTTTTTGACATTAACTGCGGTAACCCACTTATTCAAGATAACCAAGGCATTGCTTTTACAGACGTATTTGGTTGCTCTAGTTCTGATATTGCAAACGACACCATAATTGAGAATGTAACTGCGGCCCATAGAAATGTTGAAGGCGGTCCTCGTAATTCTCGTCTAGAAAATTCTACTTGGCGTTTTGTTGGCGGTTTAAAAGGTTATATAAACGATACTTGGCAATGGTCGGCGTTTGGTCAAATCTCTGAAACACGAGATCAATCTGTCAGCTCTGAAGATTTCATTGTTGCAAACGTTCAACAAGCTTTGCTAGCGACAACCGATGCTGATGGCAACGTAGTATGTATAGATACCTCTGATGGATGTGTTCCTTACAACCCATTCCAACGTACTGCAAGCGGAGAAAGTCTAATAACTGAAGACCAATTAGACTTTATTCAAGGTGTTGGACTAGTCAATGGTGAGACATCTCAATTGGTTTTTGGTGCTGATATTCAAGCCAATTTAGGTGACTACAATATTAGTTCTCCGTTTACCGACAATGGAATCGCATTATTAGCAGGTGTCGAGTTCCGACGCGATGAATTAGCTTCTACTCCTGATGAAATAAGTCAAGTTGAAGGTGGTGGTTTCACAGGCGTAGGTGGAGCAACATTAGCGGTAGCGGGGGAAGTTGAAGTTTCTGAATTTTTCGCTGAGCTGGAAGTGCCTTTAGTCAGTGAAAAAACCGGTATAGAAGAGTTAACTTTGCGTGGGCAGTATCGTTTTTCTGATTATGATGTTGCTGGAAATGGTACATCCAATAGCTTTGATACAGATGCGTGGGGAGTGTCGTTAACTTATGCGCCTATTGAAGATGTCAAATTTCGTACTCAATACAATGTTGCTGTTAGAGCTCCTAATGTCATTGAGCTTTTTGAGGGAGTAAATACAGATCTTCCCGATCTTAATTCGAATTTGAATGCGAATGGGATCGAAATTTCTGACCCTTGCTCATCTAACGCCCCTATCAGAACATTTGAAGAATGTGCTAGAACAGGGGTTACCGCAGAACAATTCGGCTCTATCCCCGATATTCTCGCTGGTCAGACTCAGTCTCTTACTGGAGGAAACACCCTGCTTAATCCAGAAACAGCAGACACATTCACATTTGGTGTCGTTATTACACCTAGTTCAATACCTAACTTGTCAGTTACCATTGATTACTTTGATATTTCGGTTGAAGACGCAATCAATGATGGTATCCCAGCACAAACTATTTTAGATAATTGTTTGAATACTGGTGAGGCAACTTTCTGTGACTTGATTACTCGAGCGTCGTTCAATGGCACACTTCGCTCAGGTATTTCCGGTGTTGGTTTTGAACAAACCAATATAAACATTGCTTCATTGGAGACCTCAGGTATTGACTTACAAGTGAATTATAGTTTTGACATTAAAGATTACGGTTCAGTACGGTTAGATTACGCATCGACTATTTTAGATGAATTGTCTGAGACGTCATTTCCTGGCGCTGAAGCTGTAGATTGTGCGGGATCATTTGGTAATGCATGTGATCGTGTTCCGTCTCCTGAGTATAGACACAGGTTCTTAGCAACTTGGAATACACCTTGGGATTTTGATGTGATAGGAACGTGGCGTCATTTTGGTGAAACGGACAATATTGATGAATCAGACACTCTAGAGTCAACTTTGGATGCGGTTAACTATTTAGATGTGACTGTTAGTTATAATGTGTTAGAGAATTTAAACCTAAAATTAGGTGTACTTAACCTACTAGGGGAAGATACTCCGGTATTCTCAGGCGCGGGTCCAGCAACGTTCGGAAACGGTAACACTTACCCTACAATATTTGATACGGGAACTAATGTTTTCTTTAATGTTAAAGCGAGTTTCTAATCGTTTTACATTCTAAATAGTATTGTATGTGGCTAAAGCCCTTCTTTTATTAGAGGGGCTTTTTATTTCAAATAAATTTGATGAGAAAAAGCCAAACATTCAGTAGCTTGGCTTTAAATTTTATATTGAATACGAATAACTCATTATTACGGAATTGAGGAAGGCGGTTGATTTTGTTGACTAACAAGCTTAGTCGCCAAGGCTTTAACTTCATTTTCAAGTTGGATTATACGTTGTGACAATGCATCGTTCCGCTGTTCAATAATAGACAATTGCTCTTTGAGCTGGTCTGCTTCTTTTGATGCAGCACTTTTAGTCGAAGCGAGTTGTTCTAGTTGAACATTTAATGCCAGTACTTCATCTGCAAGGCCTGTAGTTTGTGACTCGATAGAGTTCACTTTACCTTGTAGTACACTGTTTTTGCTAGATAAGTTATCAATAGATTCAGACAACTGGCTTTGAACTCGGGTTATTTTTGCGTTGTTATCAGCGATTTCTTTTTGGTTTCGACGCCAAGCTGATGCCCATAGTTTGTCCATTTGCTCCCAAAGCTCACCGGTTTTTTCACTTAAATCGTTTACTTTAACTTGAAGGGCTACGGTTGACTCACCGATTTCTTCACCGGTTGCGGACAGTTTACGTTCCAGTGAAAGGATACGGTTCTCTGCAGACTCAATGACTTCAGACTGTGCCAAAGATTGATCATAAAGGTAGTAGGCTGCGCCAGACGCGGATAATGCAATAATAAAAGAAAATGCCGCCAATACCGGAAAACCACTTTTTTGTGATGAAGAGGTACTCGTTGCTACGTTAGTCGGTTGCGGTGATTGTGATGATGCGCTTTGACTTTGTTGGCGATCCCGCCTGTCTTCGTCGTCAAGACGTATAGTAAGAAAATCGTCGTTCTTAGAATTGTTGCTCATGATGCCTCTGCTACATAATGTATGTACTTGTTCGATATGCCCTACAACACAGACACCAAGGCAGTTTAGCGAAATTACTAGTGGTTTTCCATCTTTGCTGATCAGCAAAAATAGGTTGAAGCTTAAACGATAGGTAAATTCGATTGAGCCGTTCGATTTTCTTTATTATCCAAGTGCAAACTATCCCTTTATAGTTAGCCCAAGTCACGAGCTGAGACGCTTTTAAATTCGTAACTAACGTAAAGTTCAATTCGAACATTACACATTAATTTTAAAATAACGGAGAATCAAAACATGGCACTAATCAACACAACAATCAAGCCTTTCAATGCAAGCGCGTTTAAAGATGGTGAGTTCATTGAAGTGAGCAGTGAAGATGTAAAAGGTAAGTGGGCAATCTTTTTCTTTTACCCAGCAGATTTCACATTCGTATGCCCAACTGAGCTAGGTGACGTAGCTGACAAATATGAAGAGCTTCAATCACGTGGCGTAGAAGTTTACTCAGTATTTACTGACACACACTTCACTCACAAAGCTTGGCACGATGCATCAGAAACTATTGGTAAAATTAAGTACACAATGATTGGCGACCCAACTGGAGAAATTACTCGTAACTTCGACGTTATGCGTGAAGAAATGGGACTAGCTGACCGTGGTACTTTCCTTGTAGACCCTGAAGGTGTAATCCAAGCAATGGAAATCACAGCTGAAGGTATTGGTCGCGATGCAGATGACCTACTTCGCAAAGTTAAAGCAGCACAATATGTTGCAGCTAACCCTGGTGAAGTTTGCCCAGCGAAATGGAAAGAAGGCGAAGAAACACTAGCTCCATCGTTAGACTTGGTTGGTAAAATTTAATCAGGCGTAAATAGCTTGCTCGGCAACATTAAAAAAGCGGTTGCCGAGCACATTTACCCTGACGCGAAAATAGAGGAGTAGAATTATGTTAACGCAAGAAATATTAAGTGCATTGAAAGGTTACACTGCAAACATGAAGAACAAAGTTAGCTTTGTTTTGCAAAGTGGACAACACAGTAAGCGCGACGAATTGAAGTCGTTCCTCTCTGATATCGCAGGTGTAAGTGAGAATTTAGAGTTAATTGAAAGAGATACGAACGATTTATTGCGCAGTCCTATTTCCTTCTTATTGGAAGCTGACGGCAAAGATACAGGAATTCGGTTTTCAGGTATTCCAGGTGGACATGAATTCAATTCATTGATCCTTGCAATTTTACATGCCTCAGGTTCAGATTTTAAATTAGACGACAGTGTTCAAAATATTGTCAAAAATGTACAAGAGCCGTTGCATTTTGAAACCTTTATTAGTTTAAGCTGCCACAACTGCCCAGACGTAGTTCAGGCTTTAAATCAATTTGCTTTGCTTAATGACAACATTACCAATGAAATGATAGACGGCGGGCATTTCCAAACACTTATTGAAGACCGTGATATTCAAGGGGTACCTAGTGTGTACCTAAATGGCGAGTTATTTGCCAACGGTAAAGTGGATGCCGCATCATTATTAGATAAATTAATTGAAACCTACCCAGCGCTGAAAGAAGCCAATGCTGGTGCGCAGTTACCCTTGCAAGACGTGACTGTTGTTGGTGCCGGCCCAGCTGGTGTAGCAGCTGCTATATACAGTGCGCGTAAAGGCTTAAGTGTAACTGTCGTTGCCGACCGTTTTGGTGGCCAAGTGAAAGATACCATGGGTATTGAAAACTTGATTTCAGTTCCCAAAACTACAGGCCCAGAGCTTGTAGGAAATATGATGGAACACATGAACGACTACGACATTACGTTAAAAGAACATGTTCGAGTAGACAACATTGAACGTGGAAAAATTAAAACGTTAACCTGGTCTTCGGGTGAAACCATTAACACTAAAACTATTATTGTGGCGACAGGCGCAAGATGGAGAGAGTTAGGTGTTCCAGGTGAAAAAGAAAATGTAGGTAACGGCGTAGCTTACTGCCCACACTGCGATGGCCCCTTCTTTAAAGGTAAAGATGTTGCGGTAATTGGTGGAGGTAACTCTGGTATCGAAGCCGCATTAGATTTAGCAGGCATAGTGAAATCGGTAACGGTATTTGAGTTCTTACCTGAACTTAAAGCTGACCAAGTGTTAGTTAACCAAGCTATGAAGCGCGACAACATTACTATTTTGAAAAATGTTGCCACTCGTGAAATTAAGGCGGCCGATGGTAAAGTAAATGGGATTGAGTACCAAGATCGTGAAACTGAAGAAGTAAAAGAACTTGCGCTTAGCGGTGTATTTGTTCAGATTGGTTTGGTACCAAATAGCCAGTTCTTAAAAGGTGTAGTCGATTTGTCTAACCACGGCGAAGTGATTATTGACCATAAGAGCATTACATCTGAGCCAGGTATTTATGCTTGTGGTGACGTAACCACAGTGCCTTATAAGCAAATTGTAATATCAATGGGCGAGGGCGCTAAAGCATCGTTATCGGCATTTGAATACTTACTTGCTTTTGATGCAGACAGCGACGAAGACAACTCTGCACAAGTTGCATAGTTTCATCCCTACATAGGGCCAGTGAGTATACTGGCTCTTTTTTCTTTTTTATTTATGCCGCCTTTCACCTTTGATTAAATTCATGTTATTTGTTTTGTATTACGTAAAACAGTACTGGAAAGGGAGTAGCATTTTTTAAGTTAACAATTAATAGATGCCATTTATGATCATATACGGCATTCGTAACTTTTGTTAATAAATCCGCTTCCTATCAATTAATTTGATGGTTTCAAATTATTTTAACTGAAATAGCCTTTTAAAAAGGTGATTTTAGGTTTTTTGGCACTCAAAAAGTTATCCTTGTCCCATAACAGCACTTTTAGGACATTTGCCGCCTTTCACACAGTGGTAAAACAAGACATAAACGCGAAACGCTTGCTATACGTACGATGAAGCAATATATTAAATTTACTAAAAAGTTTTATACCGACCTAAACGACAGAATTGTTATCCACAGGTAGGTGT
>CAYUZL010000104.1:0-3621 GCA_964449725.1 uncultured Alteromonas sp.
AATGTAATTGCCGTATAGACAACAAAGGGGAGCAAAAATAAACTAATTCCTTGGATTTTAGGAAAACCTTTATTCACAAGATACAAAATGAAGAGCGATAAAAAAATCGAATATTCAATGAAATTTTGCCTTGCTCCTAACACAGGAATACCTAGGCTTTTCGCATAAACGCCAAGTAATACAAACAAAACAATAAAATTGATAACTAAACGCTGGTTAAAAACCATTACTTTTCCTGAACACTACTTTTAAGGTAAAACAAAATTCAATCCTTCTTAATCTACATTTTACCAAAGTAAAAATGCTCATGCTTAATCACTAATAAACATTCTTACCCACAAAACCTTTAAATATAGTAAAAACTACGATTTTGAAATCTAGCCAAATAGACCAATTTCGGATGTAATCTAAATCATACTTGATACGCATTTCCATTTTATCATCGGTATCGGTTTCACCGCGCCAACCGTTCACTTGTGCCCAGCCGGTAATGCCAGGCTTCATTTTGTGGCGTAGCATGTAGTATTTAATTTTCTTTCGGTATTCTTCGTTGTGACTAACGGCGTGAGGCCTTGGCCCTACAACAGACATACAGCCTTGTAATACGTTGAAAAACTGCGGGAGCTCGTCCAGAGACGTTCTTCTTAAGAACGCACCCACAGGAGTTATTCGAGGATCGTTCTTAGTTGCTTGCTTAACCACATCACCGTCATCCATTACAGCCATGGAACGAAACTTCCAAACTTTAATTTTTTTACCGTCTACACCATAACGAGATTGTTTGAACAGTATTGGACCTTTGGATGTGAGTTTAATCGCCAATGCAATGAAAATCATTGGAATTGCAATAATAGCTAAAATGCTCAAAGACAAAACAACATCTTCTAACCTTTTCATCAATGAATATCCGCCCTTCATAGGCGTATCATAAACGCTGATAGTCTGAATATCACCTACGTGCCCTATTCGTGAATGCAACAACTGATAAGTAAACATATCGGGAATGAGATGAACGTCTACCGTTGTGTCGCCTAGTTGTTTTAAGATGGAATCTATGCGATCTTTTGCAGTGATAGGTAAGGCAACAAACAAAATTTCGATTTTCCCCGCTTGCGCCATTTCAACACCTTTTTCTACGCCTCCCATATATAAATGATGGTATTTTTCTGACACCCGTTGTTTACTACGCGGGTCAAAAACACCAACCAATTTATATCCTGTTTCAGGATGTCCATAAACTTCATCGGCAAGCGCATTACCGCGGGACGTCATACCGATAACACCAACAGAGCGAGTGTTATACCCCTTTAATCTTAAGTTTTGTAAGATTTTACGGAAAATCCCTCGCCATACGCATAAGAAAGAGAGAGAAGAAAGCATCCACAAACCAAGAGTAAACCGAGAAAAGTCTTCACTTTGCTTTGTAAAAAATAAAAATGCCAATACCGGAAATACTGTCAAAGACCAACTGGCAGCTGTGTAAAAGAGCATTTCTTTAAATGAACCGGATCGCCATGATCGGTATAGGACAAAAAGTTCAGCGAAAAACAAATAGGCCATATTTGCAATAAGCGCTAAAACAAAGTAATCGCGGGTAAAATAGCCTAGGTAAAAATAGCTACATGCAATTAAACACACTTGTATAACTAAGATGTCTACAAGACGATACATAAACGCAAATTGGTTTATGTTATTTCGAATAAAACTGTCTGATTCGCTCATTAATATCCTTTGAAGACACACTTCCAAAAAAACAGCTTTTATATCGCTACATGCACGTGCTTAAAATAAGCAAAATATGCACCATACTCTTTATTTACTACATATAGCATATCAGCTGCGGTAAGCAGCATTGATATTACACTATTTCGTACTTTTTTGGTGCAATAACACCTTAAAATATCACTCTTTTATATCAAAATTATGTTCGGATATTTTCTGGGCAACAGTGCCTATTATATCGAAACCAGATTTATAATTAACACGATAAAAAGGAATAGTTTCAATATATTTAGCTAAAGACGTTAGCCTATTAGCTTCAGTACCTAAAGCTCTATACGCATCCGCTAACATACTATTTTGCATAGTAATAATTGCAGCTTTGCTTGGCGCAATTGACTTTATATCAACCTCATAGTCAATGCCATCATTTTGTATTCGGTTCAGTAAGTAAGCCCTTCTAATTTTAACTGGTTTATTGGGATTAACGTTAGAATGCACCATGATTTCAGTTTTTGAAAACCGAGAATGCACTGCTTTTTTCGATTTTACGTCAACATGAGACAGCATTGAGTTACTGCTGTCTGGCCATAAACGTAATTTGGACCAACTAGGAAATGTATAAAAGCCGAATTCACTATTATGATAAAGCGCAACCATATCATCAGTTAATAAGGTATGTCCGTTAGCCACAAGAGCTGCACTAAGAGAACTTTTCCCCATTCGACTTGGCGCAATTAACAATATTGCTTCTCCGTCTTTTTCTAGTGCATTGGCATGTATACAGGGTACCCCATTTAATTCTAAAAATAACGAAGCACCGAAAGTTTGTAGGTAGTGTTCAAAACTAGTGCCATCGTCCTGCCAATAGATACTAAGACTAGATTCATCAAAAATAAACTGCCCCTTCCCTTCGCATTCAATATTTAGTACATGTTTATCGTTACACTCATAAATATTAACAAGAGTTGAATAACGCTCTCCTTGATCATGTAAAGACCAAATAGGTTCTTGTTCGATTTTCAATGGTTTGGTGTGCTGATGTAATTCAACTGAAAACGGTAAATCGTTTACAATTCTATCGTTAGCCTGAGTAAAGAACTGAATTCCGTGTAAAGGGCTCATGGTATTACTTACATATAAATTAAGCATAAAAAAACCCCGCAATAAGCGAGGTTTTCAATTAAAAATTCGATTATCCTTGGAAAGGATTTCGCTTAGCGTTTCCGCCTTGCTCATCTGGGATACTACCAGCAAAACCTTGAGTAAGTTCTGCTAAGCTACCCGCTTTTTTAAGCTCAGGTGAACGATATTCGCGCTTCTGAGATGTTTTCTTGTTCATAATATCAATCCTCCTAAAATTAAGCTTTCATACGACGAACAACTAATCCGCCTAGCACTAACATAAGTAATGAAAACACTGCTGGTGTTGGTACAAAATCTGTGTCTACAGCAAATAAGAAATCATCTGCAAAAGTACCTGTAATTGACAATGTATTAAAAACCTCACCGTCAAAAAGAGAGTTACTAAATTCAGCCGTTAAACCATCAATAGTTGCCACAAACTCTCTACCTGCTCCACTCGGTCCATCAACGCCACCAGAAAAAGGGTCAAATACGACATCTATAGAAAGTAAATCAATAACAATTGATGTTACAATTCCAGTACTAGCAAAAGTCCAAAAGCCCTCACCATTCTCACCAAATGTATCCCCTGCCAAAGACAAAGAAAAACTACTAGCGTCTACTGCAACAGCCTCTGTGCCTGATATTTCAAAAATAGACGTTTCTGCAACGCCAGTATCAAAGGTAACTGTTATTTCAGCTCCCGCTAACTGGTCAGCAGTAATACTATTAATAAATGATGCACTAGCATTCGCACTTGCTAGTAACATTAGAACA
>CAYUZL010000105.1:0-5592 GCA_964449725.1 uncultured Alteromonas sp.
AGTATATTATGAGTACAATTCGGAACATCAATCCAGAGTCACCTATGTTACCAACGATTTCTAAAACGCCATTTATTGATAAAGGTGACGTTGACGCCAAACGCGAAGAAATTAAAGCGCATTTCATTAGTACTTATGAAACATACGAAAGTTTGTTTACCTGTTTGAAAAATGAAGAAGCGTATTATTTAAAGCCTGAATCTCTTCGTCATCCTCTTATTTTTTACTATGCCCATACTGCCGTTTTCTTTGTGAATAAACTACGAGTAGCAAAAGTCATTGAAGACAATGTCAGTTTTGATATTGAGTCAATGATGGCGATTGGCGTTGATGAAATGTCATGGGATGATTTAAACGATGCGAATTATGATTGGCCGAGTGTTAGCGTGGTACAAGCTTATCGCGATAATGTTAAATCTCTAGTATTGAATCTTATTGATACCATTAATTTAACCTTACCCATTCAATGGCAAGACCCGTTTTGGATTATTTTAATGGGCATAGAACATGAGCGTATTCATTTAGAGACATCCAGTGTGCTAATACGCCAAATGGACATAAATTATGTTCAACCGCAATCAGAGTGGCCACGATTTTTAACTGATAACCCTATAGTATCGAATAAGATGATTACTATTGACGCAGGTGTCGTTGAGCAGGGAAGGGCGGTAAATTGCAATACCTATGGTTGGGATAATGAGTACGGCACTTCATCGACAACGGTAAGTGAATTCAAGGCAAGTCAGTTTTTGGTATCTAATCATGAATTTAGAGCTTTTGTTGAAGATGGTGGGTACCTAGATCAACAATGGTGGAGCGACGAAGGTTGGCAGTGGTGCCAATATAAAAATGCAGTACACCCTGTGTTTTGGCTAAAAAGTGGTAATGACTGGCTGTATCGCTGTATGACTGAAGAAATACCTATGCCTTGGAGTTGGCCTGTAGATGTAAACTACCTTGAAGCGAAAGCATTTTGTAATTGGTTATCTGCGCGTAATGGTAAGGCCATACGTTTACCAACAGAAGCAGAGTGGTACCGTTTGTATGAACATGGAATGGAAGGAACTGACGAATATCCTAGTTGGCAAAAAGCCCCAGGCAATATTGATTTAGCCTATGCCGCATCTTCAGCACCAGTAGACCAGTTTATATTTGGTAAAGATGAATTAGGTGACGTTGTTGGCAATGTATGGCAATGGACCGAAACGGCCATTGATGGCTTTAGTGGGTTCAAAGTACATCCGGCATATGATGATTTTTCGGTCCCTACATTTGATGGAAAACATAATTTAATAAAAGGCGGCAGCTGGATTAGCACCGGAAACGAAGCGCATATTGATTCAAGATATGCATTTCGTAGACATTTCTTTCAGCATGCTGGTTTTAGATATATAGAATCGGAGCAACACGTGGATCAAACTTTTAATACTTATGAAACTGACGATTTAATCGCGCAATATTTAGAGTTTCATTATGGCAGCGAATATTTTGGCGTGCCTAACTTTCCAAAAGCATGCATCAATGCCCTGATCCCTCATATTGATTTGTCTCAGAATAAACGAGCGTTGGATCTGGGTTGTGCCGTTGGCCGCAGTACCTTTGAATTGGCAAATTACTTTGAGCACGTAGACGGATTAGATTTTTCAACCCGTTTTATTCGCAATGCGATTAACCTAGTTGAACACGGTGAAGTGAAATACATGATCCCAACCCAAGGGGAATTGTCTGAGCCGAGAACATTTGAACTTAGCGTGTTAGGTTTAGGTGATAAAGTTCATAACATTGAATTTAGCCAAGGCGACGCCTGTAACTTAAAATCTAAGTATGATAATTATGATCTGATTTTTGCAGGTAACCTGATTGACCGTTTGTACCAGCCAAAACTGTTTTTAGAAAGCATAAAAGAGCGCATAAATGCCGGTGGATATTTGGTGATTACGTCTCCTTATACTTGGTTAGAAGAGTTTACTGACAAAGAAAACTGGTTAGGCGGGGTTAAGGTAAATGGCGAAAACTACACTACGTTTGATGCATTAACCGATGAATTAAAAAGCCATTTCACTTTGGTTACTGAACCGCAGGACGTACCTTTCGTGATCCGTGAAACAGCTCGAAAACATCAGCATACTGTAGCGCAATTAACCATTTGGAAGAAACATTCATAAATCTGAATAGGGATAATGTAAAGCTGTGAAATTTACACCGTTTAAAATGGCCTCCTATGGACAAGATTGGAATACTACTGGCGCAATTAATATGCACAGTAGTAATCCAGAGCCCTTTTCATGGCAAGAGTTGCAAACTTTAACTGGGCTGGAATTTCAGCAGGTGTTGAGCGATGTTTCCCTTGGTTATGAAAGTACTCAAGGCCATTTAGGTGTTCGTCAGGCGTTGTGTAGCTCGTATTACCCATCTCTTGATGTTGGTAATATAGCGTTAACGTCTGGAGCGCAAGAAGGCATATTCGTGATTGCCAACAGCTTAATTGAAGCCGGTGATGAAGTCGTTACGTTTACCCCTTGCTTCCAACCTTTAGTGAGCGTATTTGAAGATGCGGGCGCACAGGTCAAGCAACTGGCACTAGATGCAACGGATAACTGGTCTATTCCTTGGGATAAATTATTACAAGCAGTAACGGTAAAGACAAAGCTGTTGGTGATTAACTTCCCCCATAATCCTACCGGTGCAACAATCAGTGAGTCTGAGCTAAATAGACTGATTGAGCTATGTCGTGACAATGATTGTTGGTTATTTTCAGATGAAGTGTTTCGTGGTTTAGAACATGAAAATACTCGCCTCCCTGCTGTGGCTGCGCATTACCACAAAGGTATTTCTATGGGGGTGATGTCTAAATCTATGGCATTGCCTGGAATTAGACTAGGGTGGCTTGCGACTAAAAATTCTCAGCTAATACAGCAATGTCTTAATGTGAAGTCGCAACTATCCATTTGCCAGAGTAGTTTGGACGCAGCTGTTACCGAGAAACTATTGCCCGTTAGCCATCTTATTTGGCAACGGAATAATGAGATTATTCATTACAACAAGGCCTTAGTTTCAAAATGGCTTGCTAACAACGAAGGTTTTCATGCTGTTATGTCAAAAGCCTCTGCGACTTTATTTGTACAGTGCAAAGAGGCAACTGAAAGCGCTGCAACGGTTTGTCATAACTTATTGAAAGACAAATGTATCTTTACTATGCCTAATCCTGCATTTCTAACTGAGCAACAAGGTTTTCGTCTTACACTAGGAAAGCGTAATGCTGAACCTTTGTACGAGGCAATTTTTACCATTTAAAAATGATATTGCCATGATTCTTTTCTTTGCGGATTGCCAGAGGTGTAAAGGTAATAATCAGGTCTTTAATTACAAATCCGAATAACAAGGTAAAACTAAATAGTATTGTCCACCCAAGCGCCGTGAGGGCGATTGACCAACTTGAAAACCAATACGCTAAGCCTATACCTAAAAACACAGTGGGCAATCCAATGGAAGACTCTAAACACATACAACGCATTGCAATAGGTGCTTTATCGTCTATTAACGTCTTTTGTTTGTAGAGCAGATACACATCTCGAAAGAAGCCGTGGATGAGTAACGTCAGTGCAAAATAGACCATGAGCCAGCCTAGATTTACATTGGCCGGGAGCGTTGTCGAAAAAGCCGAGAACAGTATAATACTGAAGATAATTAAGATAAGTTCGACAATAAAAGGCTTATTCATGGTGTATTATGCTAGTAGGCTACTGCACCTAATTCTATCATTGAATCAGTGCTGTTTTTCAATTATCCACTTTGGAAGTGTAGCGAGTGACCTTAATAAAAAACAAATCTTTAGTGGCGAAACTGAGTGCATGTGCCTTGTTGCCGATTGTAACAATCGTTGTCATTCTTTTTCTTCGTACTACACCGCCATTTGAAACAGTTGGAGGCGAGTTTCATACACTGAAAAGCGAAAAGTGGACTTTGGTCAATTACTTTGCAGAATGGTGTAAGCCGTGTTTAGAAGAAATACCAGAATTGAATGCACTTGCTGAAAATGAAAGTGTGCGTGTATTCGGAGTCAGTTATGACAAGTTATCAGAGACAGATATTATTAGTATAGTAGAGCGGCATCACATTCAATTTCCCTTGATAAAAACGGCCTCTTTAGAGTCCTTTCCCTTGTCTTTGCCAAGCGTTTTACCTACAACTTATGTGCTGTCACCTAAAGGCGAGGTTGTGCATGTAATACGAGGCAAAGTGACTGAAGGTGAAATCGATGCCTTGTTAGAGCAATACGCCATTAACCACTGACTTTCCTTGGGTCTATGATGTCAAACATCACCGTTTGCGACGACCCATCGTCATAATGAAGAGTGACTTTTGCTTTTTCACCATGCTTAGCGCGATTTTTTAAATTAATAAACATGATGTGGTAACTATTCGGCGCAAAATAGGTCGTCTCACCTGCATCAATATCAACTTTTTTCACATGGCGCATAATCATTCTATCGCCTTTCATAGTGTGGCTATGAAGCTCTGTAAATTCAGCAATATTTGATTCCACACTAACGATACTGATGTCTTTTTTTGATAAGTTTTCAGCAACCATATAACCGGCAGTATTGTCGCTTCCTGGAATATTAGCTCTTACATTCGTGTTGCTTATTTCTAATTGAGCAGAAAAAGCAAAAGGGCTTACTAAAATGAATAAAAAAGAGATGAATTTTTGCATAAGGTGACCTATTAAATTCCGCTGTGACGTCGAGTGATAACACACTCAGACCCAGATTTGATACTCGTTAGCGTCGCATTTTTAGTAAAGCGTTCTTTGTGACGCAAGAAAAAGCTGTCTTTACTTAGTTTTCCTACATATTCCCATTTTTTAAATACTTGTTCTCGAACAGCAATACAGGTTTCTGGTAGAGCAAAAACCTCTTGGTAAGACACTTCACACTCTCCGTTAATCATAGGCGCAGCATTAAATTGAATTTGTGCATCTTGATCGTTGTAAGAGATTACCCCTATTACCGTAAAAGGATATTTATCAGCGTTATTTTTGGGCTGATCTGCATGTAGTCTATGGGTGTTTTCGCCAATGACTTCTTGTGCTATGGCAAGCAAAGGCATTTTACATTGTTGAATACCGTGCTCTTCTACGACTTTTGCCATTGATGTTTCGGCATTCGCCATAAAAGATAAAGATAACGCGGCAAGGGCATAAAAAATACGACTAAATTGAACCATAACAAACCCTAAAATAATTAGATTTAAATGAAAACTACGACGATGAAACGCTTGTGTTCATGAGTTGCTTAATTCGAGCCGCCAGCTCACTAGGCGTTGTACTATGGCTCATGGTGGTAAATAACTTACCGTTTTTATCTATCATGTAAAAGCGAGAAGAATGATCTACGGTATAGCCAAGTGCTGAGCCCTCTAAGTCGGTTAATTCAAAGAACACGCCATAATCCGATGTTACCTTATCGATTTCTTCTCGAGTACCCGTTAACGCAATAAGGTCGTTATCGTAATAATCTCCGAAATCGTATAAATCGTCTAGTGAGTCTCGTTCTGGATCAACACTAACAAATAAGAATTGAACATTATCTC
>CAYUZL010000106.1:0-2551 GCA_964449725.1 uncultured Alteromonas sp.
ATTAAGAAGCGCTGAATAGTAGTAAATAAGAATGAAACTAGTTAAATCTTAACTAGTTTCATTCACTCCTTTGTTATAACAAAGGAATTAACGTCTCTAGCCAAGTTGCTACATCAGTTTCTGAATCTAACGTTTCTAAATCATCCACTTCAAGTAAAGGCACAAGAGCGTCAGCTTTCAGGCTTTCTAACAAATTAAATACCGCTTTTCCCGCTCCACAAAACGAATCCCCATAGCTACTGTCTCCCATAGCCACAACAGCAAAGCGCTTCCCTTCAAATGAGGGTGTTTGCCCTTTAATATCGTCGATAACCCATTCAAGATTAGGGGGTAAATCGCCTTGACCCGTTGTTGAAGAAACCACAAGTATAACGTCGGCATCTTTGAAATCTTGAACGCTCGGCTCTTCAACAAGGCTTGCTTTAATGTCTTTAGATTCAAGGAAAGATTGCGCGCTTTGCGCTACGTTTTGTGCATTTCCGTACACAGAACCATAAAAAATACTAATTGAAGGCATTGTTATTCCGTTTGTAAATAGCAATTGTTGTCCAAACGAGACAAACAATCACTAAAGTTAGGTGATAGTGGCGATGTTATCATAATGTTTGCCCCTGTTTTAGGGTGTTCAAACGCAAGTTTAGTACAAGTTAACAATAAGTTCTTGCACCCTAAGTGTTGTCTCGCAATCTTATTTTGAGCACCGTCGCCGTGACTGGTATCACCGATTATAGGGTGGCGAATATGAGCTAAATGCCGTCTTAACTGATGTTTTCGGCCAGTATGTAATGACATGTCTATTAAACTATATCGCGTGGTAGCGTAGCGTTTCGTCGCTAATGGGGCTTCATATTGGTTGCGCGCTACATAAGAACTCATTGCCGTTTGTACGATATTCTCTTTTTTATTCGCTTCAGCTAATTTGTCAGCTTGATATTTCAAGCTGTAGTCTATATATCCATTACCGTGCAGCCAGCCGCGTACGAGAGCTTTGTATTGTTTATGAACTCTATGGTCCCATACATTTTGCATTTGCGTCACAATGTCTGGGTATAGCGCGAACAGTAAAACGCCAGATGTCGGTCTATCAAGTCGGTGTATAGGATAAACGTAGGTACCTAAAGTGTCTCTCACATGTTGCACTGCAAAATCAGTTGCGTGAGGGTCGAGAGGAGAGCGATGCACTAATTGGCCACTTGGTTTATTTATCGCTACTAACCATTCATCTTGATATAAAATATCAGCGGGTTGTTTTGATTCGATTTCCAATTTTATATTTACTCCTAAAGGAATAATCTTAACTATGGCACATAATACCATTGATTCGCTGTCAGAATTCTTACTACATGCAGGAACGGAATATTCCGTATACGACTTAAGTCGAGGCATGTATAAGTTAGACCATCAAAGGTTTCTCAATATCGAAAACGGTATCGAACCTTCCCCTTCACCTCGGCAAGGTAAAACTTGGTTTGCTGTATCTTTTTCTCAAAGTAAGAACATACAAGACAGCGAACATTATCTTTGGTTTATTTGTTTACCCATTGATGAAGAAAGCAGAATAATTCCTGCATCGAGAAATCATTTTTTACAAACCATTATTGATGCATTAAAAGCAGACCCATTGTTGACTAAGGGTTTACCCAACAACCCTTATGTTTTTACCCCCTCAGAAGTCCAACGTGGCCAATTAGTTGCAAAACTAAACGCTGTAGATAGCAACTCACATTTACACATTGAGCCCGTGTTAGCCTATGTTCGAAGTCCTGGTGCAATAGACTGGCAAAAACTCGTTACCCAAGATATTTATTATGCCGCAGCTTATATCAATACCAATACGAACACCGCTGCTACCCTGATTAAACATTGGCATTTACTCGCCACTCAATTTAAAGTCACCTTGCTTCAAGCTATGGAAACTGAACAGCTCAATGCACAATTGCAGCAATTTTTAATAGATGAGTTGCAGAAAAACAAAGTTTCTGATGACGCGATTTTGTATTTACAAGCGCTTAGTTCACAAACAAAAGTTATCGACCTACAAGCGCTACTAGTATCTATACTTACTGATAATGCCAAGCTCAACTTGAATGTGTTAACGTTAGTCGCTAGTCGGCATTACACACAGTTTACCCCTGCGGTGTTACGGTTATTTTTAACTGCGTGCATTCACTTTGATGAACAAGAAGGCCGCCAAGGAGAACTATTTGCAGGGTTTTATAAAGATTTAGTTGCAATACCTGCATTAAGACAAGAAACAATACAATTTTTACGCGTTTTACAACAAAGAGAAACACAGTGACACTACTTAATTTAGTTCTATTTTTTATTTTATTACTTACTTGCATGCTGTTTTGGCAAAGTAGAGGAATAGCAGAAGCCGCTGTGAAGCAAGTAAAACACTATTGTGATAAAAATGGATTGCAAGTTATTAGTGTGTCGTTGCAAAAAAGGCGATTTGCGTTAGTTCAAGGAAAACCAGGATGGAGTTCAACTTATCAGTTTGAGTTTTCTGGCAATAAAGAAGATACCTATATAGGCAATATAATATTAC
>CAYUZL010000107.1:0-3091 GCA_964449725.1 uncultured Alteromonas sp.
GTGCTATACCTAGTGCAAGGGACTATTTTAATGAATAACCACTCTCATGATTGAGTTTATTGCTGCACCTAAAAATAGAAATTTAATTTGTGTGGCTGTCGGAGCATCAGCGGGTGGACTAAAGCCTCTGTGTGATCTTCTATCGGCATTGCCTCATAAAAAAGTGTGTTACATAGTCGCAATGCACTTGTCTCCCTCCCACGTGAGCCATTTAGATGAAATTCTGCCTCGTTACAATCCTAATTTAGATGTTGTCGCGGTAAAAGATGGAGATATACTTGAAGCTGGAAAGCTCTATCTTCCAAGCCCAAATTCTCATGTCGAAGTAAAGAACCATAAACTCGTCATATCAGCTCCATCGGTCAAAACAGGCTCAAAGCCTTCAATAGATAAACTATTTTCTTCTATTGCCACTGACTTTAAGAAGAATGCAATTGGTATCATTTTGTCCGGCAACGGAAGTGATGGTTCAAAAGGAGCCATTGAAATCAATGGGAATGGAGGAACTGTCATTGTTCAATCTCCAGATTGTTCTCAATATACCAGCATGCCAAGTAATTGCATAAAAACGAACGTTGTTGATTTTTGCGGAAATGTTGACGAAATAGGAACCTGCTTACAACGAGTGGTTGAAGATTCAATTTCTCCGGCAAACTTTGCCAAGCAAAATGTATCTGATCTGACTAAGTTACTCCAAGTTTTATCGTTTAAAACCAAAGTCAATTTCACTCAATATAAAACCACAAGTATAGAAAGACGTATTGGTCGACGTATGGCCATGCTGAATATTACAAATATCGACAGTTACAGAAAGTTATTAGAGTCTGATGATGCAGAAGCGTGGGCACTCTACAATAGTATTTTTGTCATTGTCAGCGAGTTTTATCGCGATGCGCCGGCTTTCAATCGGCTGGCAAAAGAAATCGCAAAACAAATAGAAAGTAAGTCCACTCGTGACGAATTTAGAATATGGATCCCTGGCTGTGCAACAGGTGAAGAAGTCTATACCTTTGCAATGCTGATTGAAGATATTAACAAAGAAAATAAACAGTATATCCCATACAAAATCATTGCCAGTGATTTATCTCAGTCTGCACTCACCGCTGCTAGAAATGCTGTGTATGACATAGATAAAGTTACGCATATACCCAAAGAATGGCCAGCAAGATATTTTGATATATCAGGTAAAAAGCACACAGTAAAAAAAGAAATACGCGAACAAGTTATTTTTGCCTCTCATGATATTTTAGCAGATCCCGCTTTTTCGAAATTAGATCTCATTTCATGCCGAAATCTACTTATTTATTTTGATACCGCCTCACAAAAAAAGCTCTTCGAAACCTTTTCATATGCTCTCAATGACAACGGTTTACTGTTCTTAGGTTTAGCTGAGGCATGTACTAACCATGCACTTTTTCAAGAAATTGACAGTGAATACAAGCTATATAGGCGCAGTGAAAATGCAATTAGACGTATAAATGTCCAGGGTGGATCAGAAAGAAAAATAATACAACCCATCAGTCCAAGTAAAGCCGCATTAGAAAAGAAGCTAACTGTATACAAACAACTTTTTGAGAGCTTTTCTATTCCTATTATTGTCATAGACGAAAATGAGCAACTCGTTTTCACTCACGATGATTGCTCATCTGTTTTCTCCTTAACAACAGGCTTCGTTGAGCCAGGGATATACAATCAAATAAATCCTGAATTTAGGCCAGAAATACGCGCGCTAATCTTCAAATCAAAACAAAATAACACCCATCAACAAAGCCAAGTGCACGAAGACAAAAATGGCAAAAAATTCCGCATAGAAGTTAGGCCATTAAGCGATGAACTAACAAAATGGCGAGTGTTGAGTCTTCATTATATTCTGCAGTCAGCCCAAAACATTCCACCTCCCGAGTCCTCTCAGAGTTTGCTTCAAGAGCTTGACTCAGAGCTTTCGGAAACAAGAGAAAGTTTACAAGTTGTAATTGAAGAGCTGGAATCAAGCAATGAACAACTTCAGCTTTATAATCAAGAACTACAATCGGCGAATGAGGAATTTCAAAGTACCAATGAAGAATTGCAAACCGTCAATGAAGAACTGCAATCTACTAACGAAGAACTCATTACGGTAAACGAAGAATATACTCATCAGTCACAACTGTATAAACAACTGACGACTGATTTAAACAATATTCAAGAATCGACTCAAATACCCATAGTGTTGGTGAATTTAGACTATAGAATTCAACGTTTTACAACGAAATTCCATGAGATTTTCAACACAAACAATATAGGTTCAGATGATTTGTTCTTCGCTTTAGATAGTGAATTTGAAGTGAAAGAATTAAAGCCTCTCTTTGTTGCAGTAAAAGAACAGCAAAAGGCTGTAACCAAAGAGGTGCTAATTGAAAATTGTTACTACAATTGCCAAATATCACCTTATCTCAATGAAGAAAATGCATTTTCAGGCTACACCGTGGTTTTTTATAATACTAACGACATTAAAACAGCCAGAGACAAAATAGCCAGAGAACAATATTTAGCACAAATGACCCTAGAAACCATTATGGAAGGGGTAATTAGAATTGATCAAAACTTATGCGTCCAATATTCAAATCCCATCAGCACAAAGTTAACAGGCTGGTCTAATGAAGAAATGCAAGGGCAACCGATAAACAGAGTGCTCAAGCTCTTCAATGATAATAATGAAGTCATACTCGACAAGCGATTTCAGTCATCTATCGACTCGAACGAAAGCTTTAGAAATGCTGATACAGGACTCACTCTAAAAACCCGCCGAGGAGTAGACATTTTCATAGAAATTTCATTTTCGCCCTTAGAAAATAATGACACACACATTGGTGGCGGTGGTGTTATTGCATTTAGAAACGTGACAGAAGAAACAAAACAAATGAAGTCATTAATGTGGAATAGCACCCACGACCCATTGACTGGACTTATCAATAGAAAAGAAATGGAAAGTCGTATTGATGCCGCGATTTTAACGGCCAAAAGAAATCATTTGAACTCAACACTGCTTTACATGGATTTGGATCAATTCAAAATAGTGAATGATACTTGTGGACATGAAGCCGGAGATATA
>CAYUZL010000108.1:0-3362 GCA_964449725.1 uncultured Alteromonas sp.
GGTTCGCAGTGGCAACGCAAAAATATTAATCGGTACTCAAATGCTGGCAAAAGGGCATCATTTTCCCGATGTGACTCTCGTTGTTTTGATCGATGTGGATGGTGGCTTGTTTAGTATGGACGCTAGGGCGCAGGAAAAGCTCGCTCAGTTGGTAACACAGATTTCTGGTAGAGCGGGTAGAGCAAGTAAGAAAGGTGAAATGATCTTGCAGACACATCATCCTGAACACCCGATGCTTCAAGAGCTAATCAATAACGGTTATGGTCACGTAGCTCGCTTGTTGCTGGCTGAACGGCGAGCCTTAAATAGTCCTCCCTTCTATGCTCAAGGGCTTATACGAGCAGAAAGTAGCGATGCAAATCTATGTTTAAGTGTATTGGCGAGGGTTAAGCAAGGAATAAACAACGATGAAGGGTTTATCACAATAGGCCCTATGCCAGCTTTGGTTGAAAAACGTTTAAATCGATATCGATTCATACTGGTTTTTAGGGCGAGTTCTCGTCGGCTTTTGCATACCGCATTACACCGTGCAGTATGGCTGTTAGATAACGATAAACAAGCAAAAAAATGCAGGTGGTCTGTGGATGTAGATGCAATCGATTTCACATAAGGTTACACTGCGCTCAATAACAGAAACGCATTAGAGATTTTTATGACACAAAGAGATTACGTGTCTCGAGGCAAAGCCAACCCGGCAAATAAAAAAAAGCCCCAGAAAGCCAAAAAGCAACCACCGAAGCCTAATGCAAAGGCTGCAGAAAAGAATAATCCTCAAATGCTATTATGGATTCGATTGGGTGTCGTTATTGCTCTTTTGTTGGGTTTTGCATTTTGGTTATGGTCGATAAAAGACAAAGCGCCAGAACCAGACAATATAGTTGAACCTGAAATTGCTGTAAAAAATGAAGATGGACTACCTGAACTTCCAGAAGAGGAATGGAATTACATTAAATCTTTACCTGGTTATGAGGTCGAAGTTGACGAAACCGAGGCGTCAAAATCGGATAAGCGTTACTTGATGCAATGTGCATCTTTTAGAACACGAGCTCAAGCTGAAGAAATGAAAGCGAAAATTGCCTTTCAAGGTTTTGAAGCGCTAATTCGCTCTGCTTCTGGTAAAAATGGCGATTGGTTTAAAGTGATTTTAGGGCCCTTCGACGCTAAACGCGATGCTGAACGAACTCGGCATGCATTACGCAGAGCAAATATCACTACTTGCCAAATATGGTTTTGGAACCTTTAAAGGGCAGAACTTTGTTTTTTACCCTTGAATTTTCATAATATGGGCATACCTAATCTTCTATGTAGAATGTGGATTAGGAATACCCATGACCACGATTGTTTCTGTTCGTCGAGATAACCAAGTTGTTATAGCAGGAGATGGACAAGTGTCTCTTGGCAATACCGTAATGAAGGGCAACGCAAAGAAAGTTCGCCGTCTTTATAATGATAAAGTTATCGCTGGATTTGCAGGTGGCACCGCCGACGCTTTTACCTTGTTTGAGCGTTTTGAAAGTAAATTAGAAATGCACCAAGGGCATTTAACTAAAGCTGCGGTAGAATTGGCGAAAGATTGGCGTACAGATAGGATGTTGCGCAAGTTAGAAGCCTTACTTGCTGTTGCTGATCATTCAGCGTCATTTATCATCACGGGAAATGGCGATGTAATTCAGCCTGAAAATGACCTTATTGCAATAGGCTCAGGTGGTCCTTATGCCCAAGCAGCTGCATCTGTGTTACTAGAAAACACCACATTATCTGCGCAAGAAATTGCCTCAAAAAGTTTAACTAAAGCCGGTGACATATGTGTTTATACCAACCATTCGCATACTGTTGAATCACTGTCTTACTAGTCTTTGGAAAAAATTATGTCTGAAATGACTCCGAGAGAAATTGTCCATGAATTGGACAGTCATATAATTGGCCAGCAAGATGCTAAACGAGCCGTGTCTATTGCGCTGCGAAATCGTTGGAGACGCATGCAATTGCCTCTTGAATTGCGGCAAGAAGTTACCCCTAAAAACATATTAATGATTGGCCCAACTGGAGTGGGTAAAACAGAAATTGCGCGACGATTGGCGAAGTTGGCAAATGCGCCTTTTATTAAAGTAGAAGCAACTAAATTTACCGAAGTGGGTTATGTAGGTAAAGAAGTTGAAACTATTATTCGCGATCTTGCTGACATCGCAGTAAAAATGACGAAAGAGCAAGAAACAGCGAAAGTGAAATTTCGCGCCGAAGAAGCTGCTGAAGAACGTATTTTAGATGTGTTACTTCCGGGTGTAGAAAATGCTTTTGGTGAAAAAGAAGAAGGCCAAGACAGAGGTACTCGCCAAGCTTTCAGAAAGAAGCTGCGGGAAGGGCAATTAGACGATAAAGAAATTGAAATTGATATTGCACAACCGCAGGTGGGCGTAGAAATTATGGCCCCACCGGGTATGGAAGAAATGACCAACCAGTTGCAAGGTATGTTTCAGAATTTGTCGGGTTCTCAAAAAAAGAAGAAAAAGCTCAAAATTAAAGAAGCATTCAAGCTACTTATCGAAGAAGAAGCTTCACGCTTAGTGAATCAAGAAGAACTGAAAGGCAATGCCATTGAAGCGGTAGAGCAAAACGGCATCGTGTTCATTGATGAAATAGATAAAATTTGTAAGCGTGAAGGCAATAGCTCTGCGGATGTTTCTCGTGAAGGGGTGCAAAGAGACTTACTGCCTTTAGTTGAAGGTTCAACGGTATCAACCAAACACGGTATGGTTAAAACAGACCATATTTTGTTCGTGGCGTCAGGTGCTTTTCAAATGAGCAAGCCTTCAGACCTAATCCCTGAATTGCAAGGTCGTTTGCCAATCAGAGTTGAACTGGCTGCGTTAAAAGTAGAAGACTTTGTTCGTATTCTAACCGAGCCTAATGCTTCACTAACCGAACAGTACAAGGCGCTGCTTGCGACTGAGGGCGTTGACGTTAGTTTTACCGAATCAGGTATTCAACGTATTGCAGAAGCTGCATGGCAAGTTAATGAAAAAACAGAGAACATTGGGGCTCGTAGGTTACACACAGTTTTAGAGCGTTTAATGGAAGAGATTTCTTTTAACGCGTCTGAAAAATCAGGCGAAGTGCTTGTGGTCGATGACGCCTATGTGAATAGCCACCTAGAAGCTTTGGTTGACAATGAAGACTTGAGTCGCTTCATTCTTTAATTCTGCTTTGTATAAACCCTATATAACTAGTTGCTTTGAGCGGCGGGCTTATAGGGTTTTTTATTGTCTAAACTTTGCAAGAAAGCGGTAATTGCGGCTACATCATGGTCGCTCAATTCTATTCCAAGTTGGTGCCATCCGGTTAAAAACACCACTTCTTCTAAG
>CAYUZL010000109.1:0-6586 GCA_964449725.1 uncultured Alteromonas sp.
CAAAAAAGCGAGTAGCTTGGGTCAGTGCTGAGGGCAGAGGATAGGTTTTCGCGCCGACTAATAACGCCGACAATATAATGACTGAGATGACAAAAAATTCGAAAAATTTATTAGAACGAATACGTTCAAAACGGTGTTGTAGTACTGAGGTTTGCATAAATAAAATGGTGAAGAAATGACGGTTAGATTTTTGCTGATAGTAAGGCGAGTTTCAACAAGAAAATGTTACCGGATATGATAAACAACACTTCACCTTAGGAGATAAGGCGAAGTGTTTTATAGCAAAGTTTAAGATTTTGGTGCCATTAAACCTTGGTTAATCATTTCAATGTCGCCTTTTGTGAGTTCACCAGACGCACGTTTTAGATTAATAACCGCTTGAATAAAGTCGTAGCGAGCACTGGCTAAATTACGACTAGCATCGAACAAATTTCGCGTGCTATCTAGTACGTCAACTATAGTCCGAGTACCTACATCGAAGCCTGCTTCTGTGGCTTGTAATGCACTTTCTGCAGATACAACGGATTGCCCTAATGCTTTTATACTCAAAACCGCTGCACGTACATCATTGTAAGAGCTGCGAACTTGTTGAATAGTTTGTCTGTGAATTAATTCACGTTGTTCACTTGCAACTACATAGGCATAGCGCGCTTGTTTGGTTTGTGAACGAATACGATTTCCTGCGAAGATAGGGATATTAATGGTTGCTTGCGCACCATAGGTATCAACAGAAGGAATATCGGCTTCAGGAAGATCGCCAATTGTTTGTGTAGCATCATCCTCATCGTAAAATGCAGACAAGCTTGCTGTGGGATATAAACCCGCTTTGGTTGCATCGATGTCGTCTTTTGCAATTTGAATTTGCAAGTTTTGCGCTAATAGCTCAAGGTTACGCTCTTCGGCAATGTCGAGCCATTCATTTACGGTTTCAGGTTGTGGGCGGGTTGCGCTGAAACGTTCTTTATTTAATACGTCTAAACCTTTGTGGTATTTACCGGTAATTACTCGTAAATTTTCTAAGGCTAGTTCAACCGCGTTTTCAGCCTGTATCTCGCTGGCGACTGTGTTGTCAAAGTTGGCTTGAGCTTCGTGTACGTCAGTAATGGCTGTTAAACCCACTTCAAAACGTTGCTTAGTTTGTTCTAGCTGACGGGCAATAGCACGCTTTTCTGCTTGTACAAATTCTAAGTTGTCTTGCTCACGCAAAACAGAGAGGTACGCAGTAACAACTCTAACAATTAATTCTTGTAATTCCGCTGCGTATTGAGAATCGCTTTGCTGAGCAACTTTTTCTGCCCGTCGTAAGTTAACCCAATTGCTGTGATCATAAATGGATATACTGGCGTCAATACCATAGTTTAAGTTGGTTCGTTCTGTGTCAAAAACCGGGAAATTAAAACCCACAACATTTCCACCAGTATCCTCAATTTGTGCTGCTTGTGCAGAGGTACCTTCATTAATTGTGTAACCAATTGACGCTGATACTTGAGGAAGCAAATCTGCTCGGCTCACAGAGATCCCTTTAAACGCAGAATCGCGGTTAGCCTTTGCTTGCTTAACTACCGGGTCGTTAGCAAGTGCTTGTTCATATATGTCAACTAGGTTATCGGCCGCTGATGCGCCAGAAAATACAAGCCCTACTAACAATGATAATGCGGTTTTTTTCATTCTTTAGCCTTACTGGTGAAATGTTATCCCTGTTTAATTAGCCTTCAATACCTATCGATAGCAACTAAAAAAACAATCTCTAATACTTATTATACTTAATTTATGTTTCATAAGACTACACAAGTGTAACAGATTGTGTGAACGTGGTTCGCCAGAACGCTATGATAAAACGATAAACGCGATACGAGAGTAATGAATGCCTAAAATGAGCCCTATTTTTTCAAAAAAAGACGTTAAAATAATAAAAACAGAAGCCCTTTATACCGGTTTTTTCAAAATGGTGCGTTACACGGTAAAGCATCGACTGTTTGAAGGCGGCTGGAACGCGCCTTTTACACGAGAGTTGTTTGAACGAGGTCACGCGGTAGCAGTGTTACCGTATGATCCTGAACGAAAAGAATTTGTCTTAATAGAGCAATTTAGAATGGGCGCAATGGAAACGTCTGATAACCCATGGTTAATTGAAGTTATCGCCGGTATTGTTGATGAAGGCGAAACCATGGAAGAGGTGGTAGTACGAGAAGCCAAAGAAGAAGCAAATGTTGATGTGACTGATGTGGTGAAAGCCTGTGGTTATTTAGCCAGCCCCGGAGGAACCTCAGAACAGCTCACTGTGTTTATGGCGAAAGTAGATGCATCGACTGCATCAGGTGTGCATGGTTTAGAGTATGAGTCTGAAGATATTCGAGTACATAGAGTTAGCGCAGCAAAAGCAAAAAAATGGTTAGATACAGGTATAATCAACAACGCCGCCACCATAATTGCGCTACAATGGTTTTTTATGAATAAAGCATCATTACTTGAAACATGGGCTTCAGTTAAGCGTTAATTTTCGGAGTGATTTTGAAAAAGTATGTCCCTCATTTAGCAAATTTACAGGCCGTATGTGCAAACAATTACGCCCATGTAATGAGCTTACTTCCCGATATAGATACGGACGCTTTGAGTTATACGTTTTCTGTTTCTGATCGTTTAAAGTATAGAATGACTATTTTAGATACTGCACCGTACACAACAACGCTGAAAATGGAACAGCTCGACGGCGGGCAATCCTTTTTAACGCCAGTGATGGATATCCGGTTATATCACGATGCACGTATGGCCGAAGTGTTGAGTAGCCAACATGCCGGTGCGCTTGCTCCTTCTTATGATTACCCCAACCCTAATATGCGTCACAGAGATGAAAAAGAGCGGGTGAATGGGTTTCTTGGGGAATGGCTTAAGTTTTGTTTAAAACACCGTCAAACCGTATCGATTAATCAGTAAGGAATAAAATGAAAACGATTGTGTATTTACATGGGTTTTTAAGTTCACCGCAATCTGAAAAAGCACAGGAAGCTCTTGATTACTTTTCGGCGCATCATCCTGAATGCCGTATGGTTATTCCGCAACTTCCTAATAGTCCGGATAAATTGCGTGAAGCGATGGAAAGGCTGATTACAAAAGAGAAACTGGCTGTAGGAGAAGGCGTTGCGGTTATAGGCAGTTCTATGGGCGGCTACCTTGCCACTTGGCTAGTTGAAACCTGTGGTGGGAAAGGCGTATTGGTTAACCCTGCGGTCAGACCATATGAACTATTTCAAGATTACTTGGGTGAGCATGTGAACCCTTATACCCAAGAGAAATTTGAATTACGCCCGCAAGACATGACCACCATTGCGGCATTAGACACTCCGTCAGTACGCCGTGCTTCAGATTATAAAGTGCTGTTGCAAACCGGTGATGAAACTTTGGATTACCGTCAAGCCGAAAAGAAATACCAAGGTAGTGCGTTAACAATAGAAGAGGGAGGCGATCATAGATTCGCTAATTTTTCTGATCACCTTCCTTCAATTGCAAAATTTTTGCTTGGTTAAACAAGCGCTGATAACATCAGATAGATTAACCTATGACTATTCACAATCAAAACAGGTGTTGATACGCGCATATGTCCACACAATATAACGCTGAAGCCATTGAGGTTTTAAACGGTTTAGATCCAGTTAAACGCCGTCCGGGAATGTATACCGATACCACACGACCCAATCACTTAAGCCAAGAAGTGATTGATAACAGTGTGGATGAAGCGCTAGCAGGCCACGCCAGGAATATTAAAGTCATATTGCACGAAGACCAATCGTTAGAAGTGGTAGACGATGGCCGTGGTATGCCCGTAGATATCCATCCCGAAGAAGGTATTTCCGGTGTGGAGCTGATTATGACCAAGCTTCACGCAGGCGGAAAGTTCTCCAATCAAAACTATAACTTTTCTGGTGGTTTACACGGCGTAGGGATTAGTGTGGTGAATGCGCTATCTAACCGTGTTGAAGTGAATATTCGTCGCGACGGTAGCGTCTTTAATATCGCGTTTGCCGATGGTGACAAAGTTTCTGATCTAACCGTTGTTGATACCTGTGGTAAGCGCAATACCGGCACCACAGTGCGTTTTTGGCCAGACCCACAATATTTTGATTCTGCCAAGTTTTCTGTGTCTAAGTTACGTCATATTTTGCGCGCCAAAGCGGTACTTTGCCCAGGATTGCGTATTCGTTTTGACAATAAAATTGCGAAAGATTCAACAGAATGGCACTTTGAAGATGGATTAAAAGATTACCTTTATCAGTCGGTCAGTGAATTTGTTACCTTGCCCGATGATACGCCTTTTGTCGGTAGTATTGCTGGAAAAGAAGAAGCCGCCGATTGGGCTGTGATGTGGTTACCTGAAGGGGGCGAACTGGTCACAGAAAGTTATGTTAACTTAATTCCTACTGCCCAAGGAGGTACTCATGTAAATGGTTTACGCCAAGGCTTGTTGGAGTCGATGCGTGAATTTTGTGAGTTTAGAAACTTATTACCTCGCGGTGTTAAGTTAGGTCCCGATGATATTTGGGACCGCTGTGCTTATATTTTATCAACTAAAATGCAAGACCCTCAATTTGCAGGGCAAACTAAAGAGCGTTTATCGTCTCGCCAATCTGCAGCGTTTGTTTCAGGGGTTGTTAAAGACGCGTTTAGCCTTTGGTTGAACGAGCATACCGACGTTGCTGAAAGTTTGGCGGAAATGTGCATTAGTAATGCACAACGCCGATTGCGACAAAACAAAAAAGTCGCACGTAAAAAAGTAACACAAGGTCCAGCGTTACCCGGTAAATTGGCCGATTGCGCATCCCAAGATTTAGCTTACTCAGAGTTGTTTTTAGTGGAAGGTGACTCGGCAGGTGGTTCAGCAAAACAAGCACGAGACCGAGAGTTTCAAGCCATAATGCCGCTACGTGGAAAAATACTGAATAGCTGGGAAGTAGAATCAACTCAAGTACTTGCTTCTCAAGAGATACACGATATTTCTGTAGCCTTGGGTATCGACCCAGATTCCAGTGATTTAAGTGGTCTTCGATACGGAAAAATATGCATTTTAGCCGATGCCGATTCCGATGGTTTACACATAGCCACATTGCTTTGTGCATTGTTTGTTCGCCACTTTAGGCCGTTGGTAGAAGCGGGCCATGTGTATGTTGCTATGCCTCCTTTGTTTAGAATAGATGTAGGCAAAGAAGTGTTTTACGCACTGGATGAAAGCGAGAAAAAAGGCATTTTAGACCGCATCGAAGCGGAAAAGAAACGAGGCAAAGTGAACGTACAACGTTTTAAAGGGCTAGGTGAAATGAACCCACTTCAATTGCGAGAAACCACCATGGATCCTAATACTCGTAGACTCGTCCAGCTCACCGTAGATGATGACGTAGATATGATGGAATTAATGGATATGTTGCTAGCCAAAAAGCGGGCGAGTGACCGCAAGCAGTGGCTAGAAAACAAAGGTAATTTAGCTGAGGTTGTGTAACTTCAGCTAAACCCTAAGTTCCGTTAGGGTGAGTCTCTCTAACACCAAGACTCGACCTAATACGTTTCCCCAGCTCTAAATATAATTTCAATATTGAAAGTTTTAAGTTGCGTAAAGGTTCTTTATCAATCTGTCGTCTATGAATAGTATGAGCCTTAGATTTCAAGGTTAAAGTCGCCTTGAATTGTCATTCTATGAGTGAAAATAACAAGTAAAAAATTAAAAGGATGCAATTATGCAATTTACCAATATACGAACCGTCCAAATTACATCATATTTATTGTTGGCTTTAGCAGTGACACAAGCTGTTTATACTGGCCTTTACCTCGCTCAAGTTACAGTTCCACGACAATTATTATGGGGTATGGAAGGGGTTTTGTTTACCATTCTTATTGCGTTTTCTGGAGCTGCAATGGTACAGGCCAAACACTCTCAAGTGGGATGGGCTGCTATTGCGTTCAGCGCGGTACTCAATGTAGTCCAAGTTAGCGTAGGTCTTTCTATGTTTGTGCCATTTCGTGAAGCCGCTAATCAATTAGAAGCACTTGGGCCTTTGGCCGGGGCAGTTGTGGCTTTTTCCTTTATGGTTTACTACGCAGCTAAGCTTTTGTTAGGTTTGGCTGCTCTCACCTTTGGTGTGGCAAAGATGAATGACGGCGCTAAAGTATTGGGAGGCTTAACCGCTCTGGTGGGTATTGTTGCTATGTTGGCCAATGCTACTTTGATCGTATTTGGACGTAGTGCCTTTCTACCTTCAGCGGTCGCTGGAGGAACAGGTGTCCTTGCCACTTTGCTTTTGGCGCTTTGTTTGATGAATGCTGCCCGCGAAGATAAATAGTTACTAAAGATGGCGTGGGTTATGTAATCCCCGCCTGCTTAATAAAGGAAACAGCGAATAACCATTCCAGCTCCCTTGTTGATGCAGGTTATATGTATTTTAACTAGCTAAAAATTGGGCGAATGACCGCAAGCAATGGCTAGTAAATAAAGGCAATTTAGCTGAGGTTGTGTAACCTCAGGCTAAAATTTATATCGACGTAATCGTTGCTGCATTGTCTAAATTTGGTGTGAAATCTCAGTACTATTTTCGTTTAACTG
>CAYUZL010000110.1:0-2613 GCA_964449725.1 uncultured Alteromonas sp.
GGGACAGTTACTCGCCCGAGTTTGTGCTATTTTCTCGGGCAAGTAACTACCCCTTATTGAAACGTTATGTTTTACGGAAGCATGGATGAAATATTTAACGTTGTTTTTCTTTATTAGCTTTTCAATATTCGCCTCCGAAAAAAGCGAGCATTGTGAGATGACTGAAGAATATAAAGAAGCTCGCAAGAACATTTATTTTGAAGCTAAAAAAGTTCATGATTCATACAACGAATGCAGAGACTCTATTCAATCAGCGTATTATTGGAAAGCTGTTGCAGCATGTGCAAAGGAAGGTTTAGGTAAAAATATCGGTGGTGGTTGTGGGCATCTTGTCAGCTATGGTAACTACCCTATGGAGCAACCAGATAAATCTCACTGCGATGTGTTTAAAGTTTCTCGCGAAATTTAGAAACAATACAGACAAGAATTATTAAACCAATTAGCAGTGGCTAAATGTAAAACATAACAACACGCCCTGAGGTGGACAGCAAGTATTAAAACTTACTTTCCACCGCATATTTCAGTAGCCGTGAACCCCTGCTTTTCAAGGCTTCTAGATACTTTGATTCGTCATAGGATGTACTTGTTTTCCAACACCGAAAGACTATTCTAATCCACTTAAATGCCAGTGCTCTGATGATGGTGTTATGTGGTTTTCCCTTTGCTGTTTGTTGCTGATAATAGGCTTTTGCCCAAAATGAATAGCGTACGGATGGACCGGCCCATTCAACAAATGTCTGACGCAAAAAGGTTGTGCATGAATATCGCCAATCTATCCATTATTTTTGACCACTGCGTTCAGTGACAGGGGCAATACCTGCGTATTTCTGTATCTCTTACGCATCTTGATAACAGTCGCGATTTGAGCCCATTGCAGCTAATAACCGAGGGGCTATTTGTGGACCGGCTCCCGTAAGTTGCTAATAATTGATGGGGCTGCGAGTTTTCCTACGCAGGTCATACTTTGTGATATTTCATTTTTAGCTTGATATTCAGAGCTACTATTTATTGGGTTATTAAAAGGGCCTGTTAAAGCCCGACATCTCTTGTCATATTTTCATTTCGATCTCTGTGAACAATAATATTATCTTCAATACGGATACCGCCAAAGGCGGCTAGTTCCTGTACTTTTTTCCAATTGATAAATTGTCCATTTTGCGTGGTTTTCAGCTCGTTTAATAATGAGTTAATAAAGTATAAACCGGGTTCAATAGTAAACACTTGCTTCGCTTCAACTACACGTGTACAGCGAAGAAATGGGTGCTCAGACGGTGCTAATTTAGGCGTTCCTCGATCATCTGCAATTAAACCACCGACATCGTGTACCTGTAAGCCAAGAAAGTGGCCTATGCCATGAGGAAAGAAAGTACGCGTAATGCCTTTTTCAACAATATCAGCGGCATCTAAATTCACTATACCTGCGTCTTGTAATATTTGTGCGATACCCTCGTGGGCCAAAAAATGTAAATCACCATAAGGCACACCGGGTTTCAACGCGTCGGCTAATGACAATGTGACTCGATCTAACGCAGTAATTAAACCTGAGAACTCATTACTCGACTCACTATAAGTACGGGTAATATCCGCCGCATAGCCATTAAAATTCGCACCAGCATCAATAAGAAAGCTTAGGTGCTGATTCGGGGCGGCAGTTTCACAATGCATGTAATGCAAAATAGCCCCATGATTATTCAATGCCACTATGCTGCTGTATGGCAATTCGTGCTCAGCGGTTTTAGCCGCTTTGCAATACGCTAGATGAATGTCTAATTCGCTTTGCTTTTCATCAAAAGCCCGTTTCGCGGCTTTATGCCCAGCGGCTGCAGTACTGTTAGCTTGTCGCATACAATACAGCTCATAATCCGTTTTATATGCGCGGTGATAATGCAGATAATGTAACGCTCTGTCAGGGTTCACATTAGAAAACCCTAAGGCACCTGCCACGTCAATGTATTCACCTACGTAGGCGTGTCGAGATTTGTCATAAGGCAGTAGCTTTTCAACGGCATTGGCTTGTTTCAAATAGTGTATATCAACAAACTCTGTCCAATATCCTGTTTGTTCCGGCGGTACTTTGTGCCAGAAATCGTCTGGGCGATAAAAAACTAACTTTGGTTTATCAACACCATTCACCACCAGCCAACAATTAGGGTTATCAACAACAGGCACCCAGGCTTTAAACTGTGGATTAACTTTAAATGGATAATTATTGTCATCGAGAAATAAACGTTTACTTTGGCCTGAGTGTATAACAAGTCCATCTAACCCTTCTCGTTCTAGTGCATGTCTTGTGCGAGTTTGAAGGGTTTCTATGTGTTGTTGATAAAGGTGTTTTAAATCCTGCATCTTATTCCTCACGTTGTCGCGCGCCGCGATATTTTATTAATTATTATTGGGCTTTATTGTTTCTGTCATTAAAACATTAAAACGATTTGTTGGCTGATTTCTTTGCCAGTCGTAAATGAGTTGATAGGCCAAAATGGCTTTTACATATTCACGAGTTTCTTTAAAAGGGATAGTGTCTATCCAAATATCGATGGGAACATCACCCTTCTCAGGTAACCACTGCATTACTTTTTGCCAGCCTGCGTTATAAGAGGCCATTTTAAGTAC
>CAYUZL010000111.1:0-13353 GCA_964449725.1 uncultured Alteromonas sp.
GAATAACCTGTATGCGTAATCAGACACATTTTTACTTAATTTGTAGTTTTTTCAACCCTTAAAACAATAAACCTTTGTTTTTTATAATAAATAAACCATTGGCACAAAGATTGTTATGGTGATAATGAGTGTGAAACTAAATATCGATTTTACAAGTTAGCACTTTCGCTATTGATGTATTTACAACGAAAATGTAAAAAAATTGTTGGCAGTTCAATTTTTTATCATTTGTCATTATTTAAAGATTTAAGGAATAGAAATTATGAAAATATTAATCACTTTGGGTCTATTGACCTTTGCTTCATTTGCCTTAGTTGCTCAAGAAGATTTAATCAGCAAATTCGATTTGGATAGTGATGGTAAGATCAGTATTGAAGAAGCATCAACAAGCCCCTCATTGTCAGCAATTTTTAACGAGCTTGATGAAGATGGAGATGGCTACCTCTCTGTAGAAGAAATAAAAGACCTGTAAGTCTAATCACGCTTACCGAAGATAATACGAGTCATGGTTTATATTCTCTCGTAAACCATAACTCGTCGTTCTTCCTATTTGAACAGCGTTGTTGATACCGAGAGGCTATGAATCGGTTGTTTTTGATTTCCGATTAGACCAAAGACGTTTAAAAAAAGCACCAATCCCAATCACAATAATAACGCCAAACTTCTTAAGAAAGATAAATGCAGCAGCTAACAGTCCAGTTTTCGCAATAACTTTTCCTGCGATCAATGCCCCCAAGCCATAGGCAGCGACTTCGTCAATATCAGGATTGAAATCGGCATAACGAGAGCCTTTTTCAAACTCAGCCATCGCCAAAACATTTGGCAATTGACCATTAATTTCTTCAAGTTGGTTAACACCCGCTATAAAATTTAGCACTAGCATGCCTTTTCTGCCCAATATCCGAATATTATAATTCAGCGTATTTTCATCACTTTCACCAAACTTAATTTCTTTTGCCCAGTGCAGTTTATTTTCATTCTTATCATAGTAAGGCGTCGACGCCCATCCTATTAGAGCAATTGCTTCATAGCCTTGCTCTATACGCGCTTTACTTGAATCTGCTGTATCTCGCTTCATTTGCGTCAGCAATTCTTCATAATCTATATCATCAGCGTCTTCATCACTAATATACCCTTCTTCCACGTATTCAATCGTTACTCCCCAAGAGTTACTTTCAAACGGTGTTGAATTCGCTGGAAACAACATACCCAAAATGCCTTCAGCAGTACTCGGAGGATTACCCCATATTTCAGTCAGTACTTTGGCGCTGTCATTACTGTTGAGGTAATAAAAAGTATCGGGCACGTCTAACCTGGCAACATTTCCAACTAAACTGACTTCGCCCGTATGTCGATCAATAGAATCCCAGAGTGTTTGAGCCCACTGCTCATATTCTTGTTGTTCAGCGGTAAGTTGTTCGTTTTGGCTATCGTCTTGACTAAATGATTGAAAAGAAAAAGCAGAAACAAGAAAGAACAAAGCCATTCTATTAAGTTTCATTGTTATATCCTTATAAATTGGGGGGGTGGTTAACGAACGAGAATTATACATTGTTTCAATCCCCATCACGACTCTAAACGTGTCACTTAGAGCCGTAATGAGTAGTTTACTCACTCAAATAAAGAATCTAAGAGATTAATCCTGTGTATTTTGACCCAGAAAATAAAACCGAATACGCCATTTAGAATGCGATTTTGTCACCTTTGGTTTTATTCACCACAATTGATTGATGACCCACATCTAAAGCCTGAGTATTAATGTACCCTAAAATTCCGTCTTGCTTCGTCCGTGGGTGTCGATATTGCATAAAAGAGGGTTCTATTGCCTTATCATTGAGTATCACTTGGTGATATTGTTTATAGCAGTTCAACTCACACACGTTTTCTTCCTTTAAAAAGCCCTGCAGTTTCAACATCTCTGGTGTCTATAATTTTATATTCAAATTTTTTCAGAAAGTTTCCGTAACTTGTTTGTGTCATATGAGTGAGTAAACCCCATGCGGCTGTTAACTGCGCTTTTCAACACGCCATGGTGGATTAATTCTATTTTCTCCAGCCCAATAGAGTTTAATTTTGTGGCCCGAAGGGTCATGCAATATTGCTTCTCGCCACAAATAACTTTGATCCGTGGGTTCTTGATCAAAGTGAAAGCCTTTAATTTTCAAATCATTCACCCAAGCGTCTAATTTTTCATGCTCAAAATAAATAACTGTGCCGCATTGAATATTTGAATTTTCTAACGAGAGTGAAAAAGTTGAATCGCCTTCAGGGCATTCAAAGCGGGCATAATGTGGCGTATCTACTATTTGAGTAAAACCTAAATCACGGTAAAACTGGGTAGAAATATCCATATCATTTACAGGTAATGTAACTTGGTTTAAATTCATTAAAATCCTTATCCAGTTAACAGGATTGAAAAATGGTTTAACAGTTTAACTGCGTAATATGCAACAGCTCCCCAGCTGGCCCCCACAAATAGAAAACTTTACCCCACGACACCTCTTCCACTGGGGTTATTTTGGTTTTGTGTTTTGAATTAGAGCAGAGTTCATGTGCATCGACTATATCTGATACGCAGATTTGCAGCATGAAGTTATTTGCTAAGGCTTCATTGTAAAACCGTTGAAGAAAGAAAATGCAACCGCCGTTTTCAAACAACATGAGGTCATCAGTCACATATTCAGATGTGAATCCAATTTCAGAGTAGAAACACTTTGAAACGTCGAAATCTTTACTCGGAACAAATGGCTTGATACCTGTTACATCCATAACATTTCTCCTAAACCTGCCAACAATTCATTGTATCCGTGTTTATTCATAAACACTGGGGTTCCAAATTTGCATCAATATGTCTGGGTTTTCAACGGCTACAAATCCAAACTTTGAATACAATCCATGAGCATCACTGGTTGCTAGCATGAATCTACGCAGTCCTTGAAGGTCTGGATGAGCTGAAACCGCTTCCATCAGCAATTTACTGATTCCTTTTCCTCGATAGCTATCAACCACAAATACATCGCCTAAATAGGCAAACGTAGCCTTGTCCGAGATAACCCGAGCAAAACCGACTTGCTCTCCACTTTGATTATAGGCTCCAAATACCAAGGAGTTATCGATGGACTTTTGAAGTGTTTGAAGAGGAATATTTTTAGCCCAATAGGATTGAGAAACAAAAGAATGAATGAGTTGGATATCTAAATACTTGTGATCAGAGCTTAGCTTAATTCCTTGCATTAATAGGTTTCCTTAAACAGGATTAGGGTTAATTATAGTGTTCACACATCTATTCATATCGCTCTCATCCATTTCATTATTGACGACTAAACAACAAGTTTGCACCTGAGATTGCTAAAAACGCTGCACAAGCCCTGTTAAAACGTCTTGCCATTTTCGGCTTTTCGAACCTCTGTCTAAGGTATATTCCAAAGAAGGCGTAAATTGATATTGCGAACAGCTCCAAGGTTAGAAAAGTAAACCCTAAAATGAAAAATTGTCCATTTACACTTGCTGTCACATCTACAAACTGAGGAAGAAACGCAGTGAAAATTAAAATGGCTTTTGGGTTACCTGAGGCTAAAAAAAACTCTTGCTTCGCTAAACCGAGCCAATTCATAGTACCTTTGTGTTCAGTTATCGGACTTACTTCTGATCGCCAAAGGCTGAAAGCAATCCACAGCAAATAAGTTATCCCCATTAATTTTATGCTAAAGAACAAGGCCTCAGATGTATATAAAACCACGGCCAAACCTGCACCAGCTAATACAATCATTATTGAGAATGCAACTATTCGACCAAGACCCGCAACCATTGCTGTTTTAAACCCGTAACAACGAGCATTATTCATAGACAATAAATTATTGGGGCCTGGTGTCATATTAAGAGCAAAACACGCAGGTATAAAAAGTAATAACGTCCACAGGTCCATGTTAATTCCTCTGCGTAATTAACGTAAAATCAAACAATTACCAAAATTAAGGCAATACAGTTCGTAAATATTTCATTGTAGAACTGCCTTCTTATTCGCCCTTAATGTCAAGCTCATATAGCGCTAATTCAATTTCACTTGTAGGAACTATTCCTTTGAAATTAAAGCCAAAGCTTTGATAATACTGCCTAAGTTGACTATTGTTGGCAACACAATCCAATCTTAACTTATCGACACCATTTACAGATGCTCTGGAGACCAACAGCTCAAGTACTGAGGTACCAATTCCCTTCCCTTTAAATTGCCGGCTAACGGCTAATTTATGAATATAATACGCCGGTTGGGTGTCGTAATTCCAAATTTTCTCAGGTTCTACTTTCACCTCAACAACGGCAACAAATGTTTCAGCTAACATCACTTTATAATAGTGGCCCAGCTCGACAGATGTTCTAATTGGCTCTTTTTGTGAGCTAAGCCACTCTACTGGCCATTGAACAATATTGATGGAATCTAACCATTTCGCATTTTCAGCCAAAAGCGCAAATACCGAGTCAAACTCAAAAGGTTTTACTTGCACAAGTTTCACTTTAATCCTTATGTTATATGACGAAAAGCAATTGAGAAGGTATGCATTTTAGCAAATATCTTAATTTGATTGTTATACTTCCTTATGTCAGCATGTACAGATTAACGTACATGAACATTTTGGAGAATAATATGGACGCAATTAGCTACACTGCTGCTAGAGCCAATTTAGCCAATACCATGGCAAATGTTTGCAATGACCATGCACCTGTAATTATTACTCGTAAAAGCGAAGCACCCGTTGTAATGATTTCACTGGAAGATTACAACGCAATGCAAGAAACTACGTATTTACTTAGATCTCCAGCGAATGCTAGAAACCTTTTAGACTCTATTGCCGAGCTTGAATCTGGTAATGGTAATGAAAAAGAACTTCTTAAATGAAACTAGTGTTTTCTACGAATGCTTGGGAACAATACCTTTATTGGCAAAATACAGATAATAAAATACTTAAACGGATCAATTTGTTAATTCGCGATATTCAACGAACACCAAATGAAGGTATTGGAAAGCCAGAACCACTAAAACATGGTTTATTCGGTTATTGGTCTCGTCGAATTAATGACGAACATCGAATCGTTTACAAACATCAAAATGATACAATTCTAATCGCTCAGCTACGCTATCATTACAGCGATTAATTAAGCTCAATGCTTTGCAAAATTAAACTCTTCCCTTGTTTTCTGCCACCAGTCAATGGTATTCAATGAATAGGATTAATCCTCACAAATAAAAACAGTATCGAATCTAACGGTAGAAGATTCTATGATTCGATTTTTTGCTATTTAAGCAAAAAATCGAAAGAACGGAACAATAGAACTAATAGTTGCTTTATATCTTTATATTTGTCTTCTGCAACTCTAGTAATGTGGCACTCGAACCAATACCTTTGTACTCGTAAATAACATTAGCCCTTTTTACTAACCTTTCTTCTTTAGAAATAATTAATGAACAAAATGCGCCCATACCAATATGGACAGAGTCACTGCGCACATTAGGTACCTTATCAAGCTTGCGACACTTTTGTTCAGATCGAAACCCGATGACATCCATGACGCCACAACACCCAATAATACCAAGGAACATAGGCCAGTGCTCATAGCCTTGTTTATTTATCGGGTTAAAGCCAAAGTATTGATCACAAGATATATCCCCTAAACTTGGACTAATGATATCCCATATTTTGTTCACTACATTTTCACCTGAAACGTTGCCAACCGCACCTTTATTATTACCTAACGTTGAACGTACTTTGATAATATCGTTATCAATTCTAGCTATTTGATTTACCTTATCTTTAAAATCTAAAATAATATTTTCATATTGTTCTATTCGATCACTGTTCGCTAATAGGCCATTGGTTTCATCAAAAAGTACATCGAGAATATGGTCCGGTAATCTCTTTAAAACTCCCTTATCTCCCCCCATTGAGCCATGCTATCAATGGGTCAAATATATTATCTAAAAAACCTAAAGTTGAGTTGGCATCGAGAAATTTTGTGTAATGTTCAGTTGGTGTACCTAGAACGTTCAGTTTAGCCTCATCTGTTATTTTCCAGTTCTCATCCAACTTTAATTCCAATAATTTCGCATCGATTTTATGTAATGCATTTAGATATAACTGAGGATTTTCCGATCTAAGGATCTCATTAAAGTGTTCCTTGGAATACGTGAAAATAAAGCCATCCGAAGATTTCATCTTAATAGTTCCATCTGCAATTAGACCAATAATGCATTGATCTAAATATACGAGAGGTTTATTCATTTTTATCCTTACTGATGATAATACTCACTGACAGGTGGACGACTGATTAGATACTTCCTGTAACTATAGTTATATTAAAGCCTTCATCAAGGCTTGGCGCAACGAAGTATTTTGTAATCTGCTCAAACATAATAGGAGTATCTGTTGCTGCTCTTTCTGGCTGTTCTCTGCGCCTTTTCTCAATCTGACTAAGACAGACTTCATTTGGCAAATCAATAAATACTAAGTTATGTTGGGCATCGATTTCTGTAAAAACACTTCGAAACCAATTTCTTTGAGTAACTGTATTTGCCGGGAAATCCATTATGACATTGGTTCCTTCAGTCAAAATAGCTTGAACAAGCTTTTTAATTTGCGATTTAAGCAAACTAGAATATTCAACATAGTCATTTATTGACAATATCTTGTTAGGATAAAGAGCCGAAAGCCATTCATCTTCTGAGATCAACACGCCGCCCTCTTCCTTTTCCAGCTCCATCGCTTTTGTAGATTTTCCAACTCCCATTTTTCCACAAAAAAAAGTCAATTTTCCTTTTGTCATAATTCCAGTTAACCCTTTAGCCTAGTAAGTGTTTGCAAATTCATTTGAACATAGAATGATTTCACCCAATATCCGTCTATTTTCAACTTAACAAATCAACTATATTTATTCCTCACAAGTAACACAATCCCTTTACGCCATCGCCTACTTCGAAACAATTAGTGATCAAATTTACGGGATATAAATTTACAGTATGCGTTACCTTCATTTAACAGTATTATCGTAACATCATCATTGTTATCAAGGATTTGAATTGTGTCACCGACAAAATGGTATAAAAACCCAGAGATGATTGTGGCCTTGTCGGCCCTGTTTATAGGGTTACTCACTGCGGTAATATCGGTTTATTCGGCTTATGTCGACCGTCAATATGCGAGATCATCGGTTTGGCCGAGGTTGGAAATATACAAAAGCTTTAATCCTCAAGAAAAAAGCTTTCGTTATGGGATCGCAAATAGAGGAACAGGCCCCGCCACTATTGAAACTGTAAAAGTTAGTTTTGACTCTCAGTTCATAAAAAAATGGGAGGATATTGACGCACTTTCGCAGAATTATTCACAATCGACAATAAATAGCCGCACCTTACCGTCAGGGCAAATTATTGATGCCTTAGTATATAAAGGTGATGAATTTCAAGCTGTGTTTAACGCAGATAGCAAAGTTAAAATTGAATTGTGTTATTGCTCTATATATCAAGAATGTTGGACTATTGACCGCGCCAATAAACCCAAGCAAATAAAGCAATGCTCAATCATCCCCGAACAGGCATTTGAGGAATAAACTAAATTAGCTCCTCCTCTTTCAACGAACATTCGACAACACAAAAAACGGGCTAATAGCCAATTTCGTTTATCTCACTTTCGTCTTCGCAATCAAAATTAGTAATGAGAATCATTAACAACACCATTTAGATATGTTATAACATATCCAAACCATCAACGAGATAACACTATGAAACCCAATATCCACCCAGAATACCGCGACGTTTTATTTCACGACTCATCAGCAGACACCTATTTTGTCATTGGCTCAACCTTAAAAACCGACCGTACCGCAGAATATGAAGGAAAAACCTACCCTTATTATTCTGTTGATGTGTCTAGTGCGTCACACCCTTTTTACACTGGGAAACAACGTACTGCTCAAAATGACGGCCAAATCGCCAAATTCAACAAGCGCTTTAGCCGCATGAGTAGCAAATAATGAAAGTACTTAGTTCTTTAAAGTCAGCAAAAAATCGCCACCCCGATTGCCAGATAGTGAGACGAAAAGGCCGTGTTTTCGTTATTTGCAAATCAAACCCGCGATTTAAAGCGGTGCAAGGAAAAGGGAAAGGAAAATAGACACCGAGCTTGTAAACTCGATATAAGTCTTTTATTCTTCTGCTCTAACAGTCCGTCGGGGTGCTTAATCTAATTAGGCTGAGAAATGTACATCATTAACCCGGTGAACCTGATCCGATTAATATCGGCGTAGGGAACGGATACGATCATGTATGCAGTGTAAACCTAGTACTTTTTCGTGCAACCTCTTCCTATGTCGCTTAGTAAACCTTGGTGATATAGATGTACACTTCTTCAAAATCGACGCCCATAGCCCTAACCATTGCAGGCTCCGACAGTGGTGGCGGTGCTGGTATTCAAGCTGATTTAAAAGCGTTTTCTGCACATGGTGTGTATGGTGCTAGCGCCATTACCGCGGTAACAGCGCAAAACACCCAAGCCGTCACGGCTATTCACCCTATTCCTGTGGATTTAGTAACAGCACAAATTCACGCAGTGCTATATGATTTAAACGTACAGGCCATTAAAATAGGCATGTTGTTTTCCGTTGACCTGATTGATGCAGTCGCCCGCGCAATTGTCGATTTTGAAGGGGATATTGTGCTCGACCCCGTTATGATTGCCAAATCAGGAGATGCACTTTTACAACAAGATGCAGTCAACGCTTTAGTAAACAAGCTCATCCCACGTGCCGATTTACTTACCCCAAATTATCCCGAAGCACAGGTGTTACTTGGATTACCACAGCATCAATCACTGGATGAGACTCAACTTACAGACTATGCAAGTGCCCTGCTTAATCTAGGTGCAAAGCATGTGTTGTTGAAAGGAGGTCATGGTGAAAGCGCAATGTGCACAGATATACTCATAAGCACAGACAAGTCTACGACTACATTTAAAGCTCCCAGAATACCTACCCAAAACACTCACGGTACCGGTTGCACCTATTCTTCTAGCATCGCGGCATTGTTAGCAAAAGGAGTGGATATGGAGCAAGCTGTGGAACAGGCCCATAAATACCTTCATCGCGCCATTGAATGTGCCGACCAACTAACCATAGGTCAGGGTCATGGCCCAGTGCACCATTTCCATGATTATTGGAAAAACCAATGAACCCACAGTGGAATAAGCCGCAAACCGTCACTGTCATTGGTGCTGGCGTGGCAGGGCTTTGTGTCGCCACAGAGTTACTGCAGCGAGGCATAACGCCCAAAATAATAGAAGCTCAAGCTGAACCAGGCCCAGCGTCTTGTTCTTGGTGGGCTGGCGGAATGCTATCGCCTTTATGCGAAGCAGAAAGTGCTGAAGAAGACGTTACTCGATATGGTAAAAAAGCAGCGGCTTGGTGGCAGTCTCATACCGGATTAGTAAAACAAGATGGTTCTTTAGTGGTTGCCCATAAACGGGATCACAGCGATTTAAACCGTTTCGCAAAACGTACTCAAGATTACGAGCTTATCGACAGTACGGCTATTGCAGCACTAGAGCCTGATTTAAGCGGCCCTTTCACACAGGGTTTATTTTACAAATCTGAAGCCCATTTAGCTCCTCGAGAGGCTCTAACTTCACTAAAAAATAAACTGTTAAAACAAGGGGTTAAATTTGTCTATTGCGCGGCGCAACCCGAAACCATAGCCGAACACAGTTTGGTGGTCGATTGCAGAGGAATTAACGCTAAAGATGACACTCGCGGGTTGCGAGGCGTAAAAGGTGAAATGCTTATTTTACGCTGCCCAGACTTAGCTATCCAGCGGCCAATCCGCTTATTACACCCTAGAATTCCACTCTACATTGTGCCTCGTGGCGATGGCGTTTATATGCTAGGCGCAACCATGATAGAGAGTAGCGCCAAAACTCATGCATCTGTGCGCTCGGTTATGGAATTACTTAACGCCGCATACGCGTTAAACCCTGCGTTTGGCGAAGCGGAAATTTTAGAAATTGGCGTAGATAGCCGACCTGCTTTTAACGACAATTTGCCGAAAATTCGCCATCGCGGGCAAATTATCACTGCCAATGGGCTTTACCGCCACGGCTTCCTATTAGCGCCGAGTCTAGCCATTATGGTGGCAAATTATATTCATACCGGTACCAAGCCTGAATGGTTTGAGTCAGTATAAAAAGGTTAAAAATGATATCAATACAGGTAAATAGCAACAATTTAACATGCAAATCGACGAATTTAGCCACATTGCTCGTTGAACTAGACTATGCCGATTCAATTGTTGCAACTGCGTTGAACGGAGAGTTTGTTGCTCAAAATAACAGAGCCAATACGCCAATTCAAAAAGGCGATAAAGTTGAAATACTTGCGCCAATGCAAGGAGGCTAGCAATGAAAGACTTTTACGGTGTGCACCTAGATACCCCTTTTATGCTGGGAACCGCACAATATCCGTCTCCTGCAATTCTTGCAGAGGCTTTTACCCGCAGTAAAGCCAGTGTGGCTACTGTATCACTGCGCAGAGAAGCAAGTGATAACAAAGCAGGACAAGATTTTTGGCAGTTAATCAAACAGCTTAACGTTCGCGTTTTACCCAATACTGCTGGCTGTCATACGGTAAAAGAAGCCGTAACTACAGCCCATATGGCAAGAGAAATATTCGGTACAAAATGGATAAAACTTGAAGTTATTGGCGAAGAAGACACTTTGCAACCCGACGTGTTTGGCTTAGTTGAAGCCGCTAGAATTCTGTCAGAAGACGGTTTTCAAGTGTTCCCCTACACCACCGAAGATTTAGTGGTCGCCGACAAGCTTGTTAACGCAGGGTGTCGGGTATTAATGCCCTGGGGCGCGCCAATTGGTTCTGGGATGGGATTAAACAATGTATTTGGATTGCGGGCATTGCGATCCCATTTTCCCGACATTCCTTTGGTAGTCGATGCTGGGTTGGGTTTACCTAGTCAAGCCACACAAGCAATGGAGCTGGGTATTGATGCAATACTACTGAACACCGCAGTGTCAAAAGCGGGTGATCCCGCCATGATGGCTGAGGCCTTTGCTTTGGCTATTCGTTCAGGCCAACTCGCTGTTGGCGCAGATCCTATGGAGCCCAGAGACATGGCTTCGCCTTCTACCCCTATTTTTGGCAAGGCATTTTTAGATTAAGCATATTATGAATTTAAGCCGTTTTTACCCCATATTTGATAGCAGTGAATGGATTAAACGCCTAGTACCATTAGGCATTAAACTTGTTCAATTGCGTATTAAAGATACCTCCGAAGCTGATGTTCGCGCCCATATACTTGCTGCCAAAGCAGTGTGTAAACAACATCAGTGTACCTTAGTCATTAACGATTATTGGCAGCTCGCCATTGAATTAGGTTGCGATTGGGTTCACTTGGGACAAGAAGACTTAGTCTGTGCCGATGTAGAAAAAATAAAACGTGCTGGGCTGAAATTAGGGATCAGTACCCACGACGATGACGAACTCGCGCTAGCCCTTAACCTCAATCCTGATTACATAGCTCTTGGCCCTGTTTACCCTACTATTTTAAAGAAAATGAAATGGCATCAACAAGGCTTAGAAAAAGTCACTCAGTGGAAACAAACTATAGGTGATATTCCTCTTGTTGCCATTGGCGGCATGTCTGTTGCGCGGGCTGTAGGTGCATTTATTTCAGGTGCCGATATAGTCGCAGCCGTTACCGACATCACGTTAAACCAATCCCCTGAAAAACGGGTAAAAGAATGGCTACAAGCCTGTAGCTGTGATATCCCAGAGGAAACACAGTGAGTCGTTATCAGCGCCAAACTTGCTTGCCTCAAGTTGCTGACGCAGGCCAACAAAAATTGAATGATTCTCATATTTTGGTTGTTGGCGCAGGCGGTTTAGGCTGTGCAGTCTTGCCTTATCTGGTATCAGCGGGGGTTGGCAAAGTCACCCTTGTAGATAGCGACAAGGTGTCATTGTCGAACCTACCAAGGCAAGTGCTATACAAAGAAGCCGATGTAGGTAAATCCAAAGTGGAATGTGCAAAAGCACACCTGAATGATTTGAATAGTGATTGCCACATTAAGATTCACAATGTATCGCTCACACCCAATAATGTAGCCATATTGTGTGAAAAGGCTGACATTGTACTAGATTGCGCCGATAATTTTGCTGCGAGCTATGTATTGTCTGATTATTGCCAGCATGTATCTTTGCCACTAGTGTCGGCTTCGGTATTGGGTTTTGATGGTTATGTTGGTGGTTTTTGCGGAGGAAAACCTTCATTACGAGCCCTATTTCCAGAATTACCCCTACGAGCAGAAAATTGTTCCTCTGCTGGCGTTATGGGGCCAGTGGTAGGCACCATTGGCAGTATTCAAGCGCAATTTGCACTTAACATTTTATTGAATTTGTCTCCTTCGCCTCTTGGTCAATTGCTTACTGTGAATTTAAGCACCCTAGCCCAAAGTGGATTTCGGTTTGATAAGGCACCTGAGCCTACAGCAGAGCAACAGTTGCACTTTATAGACTGCAATGACCTTCATAAAAATGACTGGGTGGTTGATTTACGTGCCCCAAAAACAAAGAAGACAGACACTTTACCCAGTATCACATATTTATCGCTTAATGATTTTCAACAGCACAAGCCCTGCCCTAACAATAGCCAACGGGCAATTATTGTGTGCAAAACAGGGTTAACTGCATGGCGAGCAGCTCGCTGCTTACAGCAATATTGGCAAGGCGAAATTAAATTAATCGCAATGGGCGACTCACCTTTATCTTTTATTCACTCACAATAACGAATTTAACTATGACAACAGACATACCTAACTACGGAAACACATTCGCATTAATGCGCCAAGGCTGCTTACCCCAGTGGGAAGCCTATATTCAGCATGATTTTGTAAAAGGCTTAGCTGACGGGTCTCTGCCTCAAGGATCTTTCCTGCAGTACATGGTGCAAGATTATGTTTACCTAGTTCACTACGCACGAGCGTGGGCCTTGGGTGTAGTAAAAGCGGAATCTCCCGAGGAAATGCGTTTGTGCGCGGCAACCGTAGATTCACTGATCAATCATGAGTTTTCCTTACACATTAAAACCTGCGAAGCCCAAGGGATTAGTGAAACAGAATTGTTTAATGCCAAAGAAGAAATGGAAACGATTGCGTATACTCGGTACGTTTTGGACTCAGGCATACAAGGTGACTTTCTGGACCTAATTTTAGCTTTAGCACCCTGTGCATTTGGCTATGGTGAAATTGGGTTAAGATTGAAAGATTCAGTTTACCCTGGGCACCCTTATGAAAAATGGATCAACAC
>CAYUZL010000112.1:0-4710 GCA_964449725.1 uncultured Alteromonas sp.
TTCCTCAACAAGGTGCCATTGTTTTTCATCGCCGTAAAAACCTTCCTCTTCACTCTAACGCATTGACGATAAGATTTAATTTTAACGACAAAAGCGAACAAGCATTTACCTATTACTCTATTGGTGGTGGCTTTATCGTTACTGAAGATGAATACGAAAAAGTGAAAACAGAAACGGCTGCACAGTTCTCTCATATACCTTATGGATTTGAGACTGCAGATGAACTTATCGCTTTATGCAATGCTAACGGGCTTAGCATTAGCGCTCTGATGATGGAAAACGAAGTTGCGTTTTTATCCAAAGCCGGAGTTTCGCCTCATGACCCTATTAAAAATGCCTTGTTCACTATTTGGAAAGTGATGGAATCCTGTATCGAACGAGGGCTAAATCAAGAAGGTATTTTACCTGGAGGCTTAAAAGTTCCCAGAAGAGCCCCTAATTTATACCGACGGTTGCAAAACGAAAACTCAAATGACCCTATGCAGGTCATGGACTGGGTTAATGTGTTTGCTCTTGCGGTAAATGAAGAAAATGCCGCTGGCGGCAGAGTTGTTACCGCGCCTACTAATGGCGCTGCGGGGGTTATTCCCGCTGTCATGGCCTACTATGACAAATTTGTTCGAAAAATAGATGAAGAAACGGCTACACGGTTTTTATTAACAGCTGGCGCTATTGGTATTTTGTACAAAAAAAATGCGTCTATTTCAGGTGCTGAAGTTGGATGCCAAGGAGAAATTGGTGTTGCCTGCTCTATGGCAGCAGGTGCTCTAACCGCTGTACTAGGCGGCTCAATTGCGAATGTAGAAAATGCCGCAGAAATAGGTATGGAGCACAACTTAGGGTTAACTTGCGATCCTGTTGGCGGCTTAGTTCAGGTTCCCTGCATAGAAAGAAATGCCATGGGTGCAATTAAGGCAATTAATGCCTCACGGTTAGCGCTTCGGGGTACCGGAGATCACAAAGTATCCTTAGATAAAGTGATAAAAACCATGCGTGAAACCGGAGACGATATGAAAAGTAAATACAAAGAAACCGCCCGAGGCGGTTTAGCTGTCAACATTATTGAGTGTTAATTATTTAACTGGCAAGGTGTAGCTCTTGAACATTTTTTCAACTTCGTCATTATTTTTCAACATCATCGCTTTTTCGACGTTATCTTTCGTTAAATGAGGAGCGAAACGCTCAATAAAATCAAACATGTAACTTCTTAAAAAACTACCTTTTCTAAAGCCAATTTTGGTGGTGCTGTAATCAAATAAATGACTGGCATCAATTTTCACCAAATCATCATCATCTTCTTCAGATACCGCCATAGACGCAATCACACCAATACCTACACCTAATCTTACGTAGGTTTTAATCACATCAGCATCCGTTGCGGTAAATACGATTTTTGGGGTTAATCCCGCTTTCTCGAATGCTAAATCAAGCTCAGAACGGCCTGTAAAACCAAATACATAAGTCACTAAGGGGAATTCGGCTATATCTTCAATACTGAGCTTTTCTTTATTGGCTAACGGATGAGATTTGTTCACTATGACACTGCGATTCCAGTGATAACAAGGAAGCATAACCAAATCGTTATATAAATGCAGTGCTTCTGTGGCAATGGCAAAGTCTGCTTCACCTTTTGCCGCTAAATCACTGATTTGTGAAGGTGTGCCTTGGTGCATATGCAATGATACTTTATGAAACTTTGTCATAAAACCTTGGATAACATCAGGCAATGCATAGCGCGCTTGAGTGTGAGTCGTTGCAATATTTAGCTTACCTTCATCGGGAAGTGTATGTTCTCTGGCAACGGATTTAATACTTTCAACTTTTGCCAGTACTTCCCTAGAAAGCTTGATGATATCTTTACCCGCGTCAGTAACATGGGTCAGATGTTTTCCACTTCTGCCAAAAATTTGAACACCGAGTTCATCTTCTAGCATTCTCACCTGCTTACTAATGCCTGGTTGAGATGTGTAAAGACTCTCAGCAGTGGCTGATACGTTAAGATTATTATTAAGTACTTCAACGATATAACGGAGTTGCTGTAGTTTCATCGCTTTTCGGACCTCTACGTATCGGGAATATATGAATGGAATTTACCCATTTACTTTACCCAAATTGGGTTATAATTAAAAGTTAAAAGAACCTTTGTTTTCATAATATAGAAGTGACAGCAAAGGAAACTCGCATTTATTGCAAAATCCACAAAACTCGACTTGAATTAATAAAAGTAATTAACGTTTCTATTGATGAAGAAGAATACATTGAAAAACAATTCACCTATCGACTTTTCCGATGTTCTAACTGCCGTTGTGCATGATATGAAAAACTCATTAGGTTTACTTATTCAATCAATTGAAACGCTAGAACAACATGTACCAGCAGAATTGAAAGAAGCCCATGATCACATTTCCTGTACTCATTATGAAGCATCTAGGTTAAATTCTAATTTGGTACAATTACTTTCATTGTATAGAACGGATATACAGCAACTACCTACCGCAGTAGACTTTTATAATATAGAAGACTTGCTAGAAGACATAATCAGCTCTCATCGTTATTATGCAGAACAAAAAAACGTAAGTATTGAAACTCATGTCACAAGTGAATTACATTGGTATTTAGACTCAGAGCTCGTTTATTTATTGTTAAACGATGTTTTGCTTAACGCGTTAAAATACGCGGATAAAAAGCTTATTTTAACAGCAAAAATCGAGACAAATAATAATGATGATTGGCTGTTAATTACCGTAGAAGATGATGGTAAGGGTTATCCCGATGTTATGCTAACAAGTAGCGGTGATACTCCGTCTTCAACCTGTATAAAGAATGGTAGAACAGGGCTGGGTTTGTTCTTTGCTAAGTTAATTGCACATGCGCATGAAAATAACAATAAACGAGGAAAGATTTCATTATCTAATGGTGGTAGTCTTGGCGGAAGTGTGTTTTCAGTGAAATTACCGTAAAATTGGTCTATATAACAGTATTAGTTAAGCTTTTTGTATTTTTGATAAGGTAAATTGGAGACAGAGTTTCTTGATGATTATAATTGTTGTACTGGTTGGAGTGCTGTTTGTTGCAGCCATAGTTTTAAACGCGGTTCAACAGCACCGTGCAAAGGCCGATGCAGAGAAAAGAGCTGATATCGCAAAGTTTAAAGCCATTGTTGACGAAACTGAAAACGCAATTTCTGCGTGCAGTCAATTTCCTATTCAGCAAAAACTAGTCGTTATTTTACAAAAACGTGTTTTATTTGCGTTAGAAAGTATTTTTTCCCTTGCACCAACAACACCAGACATTAAACAACGCATTAAAGATAAAGAAACCATGGTTAACACTATGGATACGAATAGCAGTGAACTGTTAGGTGAGTTTGGCTTACCTGATAATGACAAACAAATTATTCAGTACATACAAGGTGTTAAAAAATTAAGAATATTACTTCGTTCTGAACACTCTAAAGGTAAAGTTGAACCTAAAGTTTTTGTTGAAATAGATAAGCATCTGGAGCGTTTACAACTTCGTGTCAATGTTGAAACTTTGGGACGTAGAGCTTCTAGTGCATTGAGTGCAAAAATGTTGGGTTCAGCCCGACAATATTTAGAAAAAGCCATTAAGGCGATGGAAAATCAGAGTAAACTAGATGAAATACTCGCCAAACGCCTTATGCAATTCAAGCAGCAATTAGCAGAAATTCAAGACGAATTGAAAAATGCGAATGCTGAAGACAGAGAGCGCAAAAAAGAAGAGGAAAGAGATGAACTCGATGAACTTTTTGCACCTAAGAAAAAGTGGTAACCCCTACATTGTTAATAACTGAACTTCCGGTACATCATAAAATAATTTCCCGTTTATCCGATTACGGTTTTACTAACTTAACTGATATTCAAGAAAAAACCATACTTCCCGCACTGTCTGGAAAAGACGTGATGGCCTCATCACAAACAGGATCGGGTAAAACACTCGCATTTCTGATCCCATCAGTCCATCGACTAATGTCGACAAAGGCATTGAGTAAACAGGATCCTAGGGCGCTTATTCTTGCCCCGACAAGGGAGCTCGCTAAACAGGTTTACATTGAGGTTAAAAAGCTCACGTCAGGGGGCAAACTTTCCTGTGCGTTAATTGTTGGTGGTGAAAACTACAATGACCAAGCAAAAACCCTTAGAAAAAACCCTGATATTATAATAGGTACATCTGGACGAGTGTATGACCACTTAGAAAGTCGGCATTTCTTTTTAAACGGGTTAGAGCTTCTTATTCTAGATGAAGCTGATCGTATGTTAGATTTGGGCTTTGCCGAATCTCTTTTGGCCATTAATAAGTTTGCCAACCATAGAAAACGCCAAACCCTAATGTTTTCGGCGACTCTTGATAATATTGAATTGAATAACCTTTCGAACCAATTAGTCAAGGCCCCTACTCGTATCAATATTGGTTTATCGACGGAGAAGCATCAAGACATTCATCAACATTTCTACTTTGCTGATTCTGTTACCCATAAAGAACAGCTTTTAGAGCATGTATTATCTTCATCTGATTTTAAACAAGCCGCGGTTTTTACCGCTACCCGTGAAGACACCACCAGAATTGCAGAATTATTGAATGATGTTTTACCTAAGAATCACGTTGCTATTGCCTTAAGCGGTGATTTAAATCAAAAACAACGTTCTTCCGTGATGATGGGGTTTTCAAAAGGCCAGCAAAATATACTGG
>CAYUZL010000113.1:0-4135 GCA_964449725.1 uncultured Alteromonas sp.
ATTTCAGTCAGTCCAACCGAAATAAACTTTGCCCCCAATTCACCAGCCAAAGCCTTAGCAATAAAGGTTTTACCACAACCAGGTGGCCCATATAAAAGCAAACCACCAGAGAGGCTTTTACCATAGGCTTTCATAAGTTCAGGATTTTTTAACGGTGCTAAGAATGCAAGATTCAAACGGTGTTTTACATCTTCCATTCCACCGACATCTTTTAAATAGACATTGCTATCTTCAACATCCACAAATGTATCTGAACTCTCGCCGCCATTAACCAAACGTAGTTTCGCCCCTCTAACTCGTTCAGGTGTTTTGTCTTCGGCTTTTGTGTCTGTTGGTGGAAATAGACTGTTATCCTCTTTCACTTTTTCGATTGCGGACCTTGAGCCCAAAGACATCAATAGTGTTTTATATCCTTCAGCCAAGGAATGTTGGTTCGACGCCACTGCTGACTGATATGCACCATCTAGCGCATTTTCATTGATTGGATTTTTCGCCAATATCTTTTGAAAATGAATAAGAGATTGTTCATTTTTATTTTTTGATAACAGGTGCCTGCCAATATGTATAAGCAGCGCTTCATCTTCAGTATTATTTTCTAAAGCAGACAACAGTGCTTCAAGAACAGTATCTTTGTTGTCTTCAACCATATGATTTCCTTATTTTTACAGTACTTATCGCTTGACTAGAAGTTGTTGTTATGTTTGATAGCTATAATAGATTACCCATCAAACATAACCTACAAAAAGCACTTAATACAAGACCTTCCTGTTCAAAAAAAGCAGCACTACTCCCGCTCTTTTAACCGTGTTTCAAACGTTTTGTGCCATGTTCCGTCAACCAGCCGTTCACCAAACTCATTCCATAATCCGTTTTTAGTGCGTTGAAACGTCAATCGAAACGTTTCGCTCTCAGTTAAGCACGTAAAAACCTGCTCAGATAACGTGCATGAAAATGGCCTAGATCCTTTTGCGGTATAAGGATTATACCAATAATGTTTATTTTCTTCGTCGTAATATATAACGGTGTGAATACCATAAAATTGCTCGTTGTTTCTAAAGCCCTTTGCTTGAATAATCAACACGCTTTCTTGTACATCAAACCACACATCTTCAGTATCGTAATAGCTTGAAATCCCGCCCTTATCATCAAAAGACTGACCGTCGCCAGCCCAACTGCCTACTAAAAAAGACAGTTTTTTCATTGCTGATTGCTGAACCGTTTCGGCCTTTACTGCCATAGTGTTAAGTAAAATAAATAACGATAGAATGTAGTTGCGGTGTTGGGGTAATTTGATCATAAAATGTCTTAGAAGCTCTTTAATAAATTGCATTGTATTCTTGTCGGTAGAAGATGTATAAACCAATGTACTTTTAATTTAATCTCAACTCTTCAAAATAAAGTGGAGCGGCCCGTAGAACTTTAGAAGCATAATTACTTCCCCATGAATAGCCCTTGCGACGTTCATCTTCCACTAATGCTAGGTCATACTTTTTTATTCCATCCCTACCTGCAAAAAATGGCACACTACTATCTACTTCATAAAAGCGATACCAAAGTTCAGATCCCGTTTCCTCAATAAATTCACCATTGATTAATGCGATATCTCTCACTTTGTTGGCCTTGTACCAAGCAACACCAGCAGAAACGGCAGCAATGACCTTTTCATCTTGTTCAGGCCAATTCATTAAATATGCTAAAACACCAACAGATTCCCTACCCGATTTTGATTTTAGCTCATAGCTTCTTGCAGAGGCAGGCGCGTTACTTTCAATATCATACTGGCTACTCCAAATGGTCAGCTCATTGTCATTTACAATTTGAGCTTTCAATAAATAACTCACCGCAGAGCTGAGACGAGGATAAATATCCGCTTTAATATCTTCTGCCACAAGGTGTGTATCGAAAGGTGCCACACCTGCAAGAATATCTGATAACAACACCATTGTTCTTATCATGGCATCGTCATTCAGCGTTACGTTATTAGAATAGGGTCGTTTATGGCGCCTTGGATACACCTGTGGCCAACCTCCATTTTCATATTGAGATGTAAATATGAAATGTAAACACCTATCAACAGACTCTTTAATTAATCGCTTTAAACTAGCATCTTTTGTATTTCTGTATACTTCAGCTAAGAATCTAACTTCTGCCACAGTGGCTCCATCATCAAAATTCCCCAACTCTTGACCTTTACTAACCCATTCGGATCTCTTTTGGTTCCCATCCCATAATTTTTCATAAAAAGTAATGTCATGTACCCCAAATCCACCATGCTCCATTTGCCAAGACATTATGTTTTTTGCGTAGTGCTCAGAGTTTGAATGTAACGTTGAAAGCGCGCCTTTTTTTCTGTAGCTATCGAGAAGTTTGGCTACTTTAGGAGAGTTGGATGGATAAACAAACGAGGTGTTTAAGCCAGATTCAAAAGTTTTTGGATTGTAATCTCCATTAAATTTACAACCAATTAATAAACAAACGAACGCTAGTGACCAACAAAAACCACCTTTTAATGTCCCATTGCTCATATCTAGTAATCCTGTTTGCCTTAAATAAGCCATTCTTCCCGCTACTGCCGTGTCTCAAGTTGAGTTTATTGATTTTTGTTTTTGAGTGCACTCTCATCAAAATTCAACTCAAAATTATCAACGAGAGTAAAAAAACCGTCTTTTTCATCTAACTGAAGCTGAATTGAAAAAGTAACGGTATCGCCTAATTCAGGCTCTTCATTGAAATCGACGCTCACAGAAAAACCTATGTTATTTTCATCATCCGATAAGGAGTTTTGAAGGTCGTTTAAACTAACTAAACCTTGTTCAGATATTTTAAACACTTGTTCGGTTTGGGCGGGTTTAGAAGTGAAAAATCCCTTTTCTTCAGGTATTTTTTTTTCGCTGACAAGCACAAGTGGGAAAGTGAATTGCCTACTTCCTAAATTATTTTCAATATTAACAGAGAGTTTACTTTTTTCTTCGCTAATAGTCAGTGGCTCAGAAATAGTTATTTTCGATTTTATTTGCGCACCATCGATAGCAGCAAAGTCACTCTCATCAAACGAACTAAATTTAAATAATGTCGTCAGGGGGATATTTGCGCAGCCACTAAGAATAAAAAAGATAAAGATAACAATGATTTTTTTCATAGGTAAGCCTAAATAGCTGATGACGTTAACGTGGTCCTATTCTAATCATATAGATAAAACCATTACAATACATCGTGTTATTAAGATTTAGGTTACGCCAAGAGCAATGCCCACAAGGGTAGTGAAACAAAACTCAATATTGTGCCAAGTCCTAAGGATGCGTTAACCAAAGGTGATGCAATTTTTGCAGAACTTAGCAAAACCGCCGCCGTGATCATGGGTGCCGCTGCCACTTGAAAAACCACCGCAGCAGCTATAACCGAGTCGACGTGAAATCCATGCAATACCCCCCTAACAATTGCGGGTAAGAATAAGAGTTTAATGGACAATAACACCGCCATAGGCACAATATATTGCTTTGGAATTCGCAATGTAAACTGTAAGCCAATCACGGTTATTGCTGCAGGAACAATTAAATAGCCAACGCCTTCAAGAACAGGTAACACAGGCTTTATAAAAGGGGAAATAGGTAAAAATAAACTCACCATAAGCACAGTAAATGGAGTGAAAAACACCAGCTTAAACAATAACTTTTTAACGTCTAAAGTACTATCACTCGATTGATATTTAGCAATAAGAAAAATAACAAAGGTAGATAGACATAAAAAGGTGCCAAATTGGTCATAAATCACCACATATCCAATAGAATCTATGGGTAACAATGCATTTGCCAAAGGGACACCTAAAAACCCCGTGTTACCGCAAATACATAAAACAAACACCACCATTTTCACCGCTTTTGGCCATGAAAAAAGTGCCGCCAATACGGTAACCACCATCCACATGAAAGGTATTAACAACCAATACACTAAAGTTGGAATTAAGATGTCTTGAGTGACTTCCATAGCAGGTACTATGGTAAGAATAACAGCAGGATACGCCATATGAATAATGAAATTATTCAGGCCCTTAACGGCTTTTTCTTTATTGGCAAGAAGTCGTTGAAGTACTAAACCCAAACCAAAAAAAAAAGAAATCGAAAAAAAAAAATTAAAG
>CAYUZL010000114.1:0-3842 GCA_964449725.1 uncultured Alteromonas sp.
GTATTAGTGTGAACATACAAAAGACATCATAGTGTTTGCTAAACCCTGAAAGAATATGTAAGACAAATATAGCGAGATAAACAACAGTAGTAAAATGTATCACGAATTGATACCAGTGGTTTTATGGAGAGAGTTATTATCGACTCTGATTTTAGTATCTGTAGTTAAGGCTTAATAGTAGGTGTATGATATCTATGCTTATTTTTTTATTTGTTGACAAAAAGGAGGTATGAACAATGCGAGACACCAAGGACTCTGAGAATGTTTCTTTTCTAAAAGAGCTGTTTTTTGAGGCAGGCAAACCCTCACTAGAACACTTTGGTTTAACAGAGATTACAGATATAAAAAAAGAGCATGTACATAAAGAAATCTTTGAAAATATGTTGCTCAAAAGAGTCGGTAGGTGTGTTGATGCTAAGGAATATAGTCAATATTTAGCGGAAGTACTTGTCAATAAAGAACATGAATTTTTCTTTGAGCACGAGAGTGTCCATTTACCTGGGTTATATATCATAGAAGCTGGGCGCCAAATTGGTCTTGCTATCCCACATATATTTTATGATATTCCGTATGGCGATGCATTTGTACTAGAGGGCTGCAATATAGACTTTAAAGATTTCGCAAACTTAAATAGTCCAATTTTTATTAAATGCAGCATTTTAAACCCTATTTATAGGAAAGGAAAATTAACTAGCATGTCATTTTTAGGGACTTTTATTCAAGATGATAAAGAGATTGTTCATTATGAAAGTCATATTAAAATAATGGATAAGAGGCTTTTAAAACGACTTGAACGGAGGCAGAAATATGATTAAACATGTTGCAGTTATCGGTGGTGGTGTATCTGGTATTGCCTGTGCTCACTACTTGACAAAGAAAGGAGTTCAAGTGTCTCTTTTTGAAGAAGGGGATAGGCTTGGTGGAAGAATGGCACGGGACACTTTAGGTAATAAGCCAATTTGTCTTGGTGGTAAAAATATCGGATATCAATATAAGGAGTTCCGCGAATTTTTAAGTGCTTATGGTGATCCTGAGTATGAGTACTTTGGGATAAATTCTTCGCGTATAAGAAATGGGGAAATAGTTACATTTGATTCTAAGAACAAACTCAAGTCGATTTTGAACTTGCTGGGAAGCATGAGTGTAATCGATGCTTATCGCTTGCTCTTTGCTTTGATGAAGTTAAAAAATGATCGAACTCAAGGTGACTTAGGTGCAAGCTACTTCGCTAAAATTAATTCGAAAAAATTAAGGACTGTAGGCGAGTATTTTAGTGATGGTTTGTGTGACGAAATATTCAGAAGCTTAACCGTAAGGGTGAGTGGTGCAGAACCTGATGAAATATCATTAGAGAACTTCGGAACTCATCTTCAGATGATATTGGATCAGTATGAGCAACTCACTGACGATGTAGGAGATTATTTTAGTAAATTCTCACAAAATAAAAACCTGAACTTATATTTAAATCAAACAGTACTGAATGTCGAGTATGACAAGGGGCGTTATAAAGTAAAGACACAGTCTAATTCTTTATATTTTTCTGATGTGGTTGTTGCTCTTCCTGCTCTGTCAGCTTCTAAATTACTTTTTAATGTTGATAAAGAATTGAGTAAAGTGCTTGAGCGTGTTAATTATTTTCCTGTTGAGGTTATTGTGGCAGAGTACCAAAATAATGTATTTAACGAGAGTGTGAGGGCAATCGTTTTTGATGAATCGAGCTCACTTAGTAATGTTGGCTGTTATGGCGTTTCAGATAGAAACACCGTAAGGTATACGTTTAGTGGTAGACAAGCGAGGTCTTTGCTTTACTCAAACCCATCTGCAAAAGACTTACTCAATAATGCCGAAAAACAAATAGAACCTTATCTGAATATAAAAGGTAATAAGCTAATAGATTTTAGATTTAAGAAATGGGAGCATGGGTTGTGTGCGTACACTTTAAATCAAAAGGATTTTATAAATAGAGTTAAAAGTCACTTATCAAATCATTCTGGGTTGTACATTACTGGTGATTACTTAAAAGGTGTATCTATTGAAAATTGTTTTCGGTCAGCGAAGGAGGTCGCTGGGGCTGTCTACAATCGTTAATTAATTCTATCGTATGAAGGAACTTTGAAGTAAAAGAAGCTATTTCTTATGTTTTACATAAATGTCTATATGGAGAAGAGATATGAATGATTTTTTATTGGTTAACGCTGAGGATGGACACTCTTTTAACTTGTCGTTCACTCGCGAGAAGGTAAATACTTCTAGCCGTACTCCAATAATCCTGTGTTTGCCGGCAATGGGGGTCGCTTCAAAGTACTATGCGCCATTGATAGAGTCATTAAATGATTGTGGGTATTTTGCACTGTGTGGTGAGTTGCGTGGCACGGGTACTAGTACGGAAAGCCCAGTGAGCACTGACTTTAGTTATAAAGAAATTATCGATTACGATATACCGGCATCAATTGCTAAAATTAGAGAGGTTTATCCATCTAACCCAATGTATTTGCTAGGCCATAGCTTAGGTGGGCAATTATCATTGTTATCTTCCAGTGTTAATGGCTCTGAATTGTCAGGGATTATTATCGTCGCATCAGGGTCTGTATTCTATAAATCTTACAGCTTCCCAAGCAGTACCGCTGTTTTAATTGGCACTCAAGTTGCCAGCTTAATATCGAAGGTCGTAGGTTATTTTCCCGGACAAAAACTTGGGTTTGGTGGCTTACAGCCAAAGGGCGTTATAAAAGATTGGGCATATCAATCTAGAACGGGTGAATATAAGCTACAGTCTTCATCCATTGATTTTGAGTCCAGCTTAAGAAACTTGGATATCCCAATTTTAGCGATATCTATTGACGGAGACAATCTTGCTCCCAAGGGGGCGGTTGAACACTTATGTAAAAAGCTGGAGTCAGCCGCTGTTGAACGTAAGCACTGTACAATTGAGTCGGGACACTCCAAAAAGAATAATAAGCACTTCTACTGGGTAAAAGACAATAGAAATGTTGTTGACCAAGTATCTTCATGGATCGATAAGCAGCCTGGTCATGGTGCCTAGCTGGAAAGCACAGATCGTCCCCAGCCATTGTGAAAAACGTCTACTCGCACTAAAAAACAGATTTAAGGTGTTTTTATCCAGATTAAAAGTATTTTGATGCTGATGTACTTTGAGTTTCTGTTCAGCGAGTTTCTGTTCAGCTAACTCTGAATTTTTCTCGCCATTTAAACTCTCGAGCGCGCGTGCTGATATGAAATATCGTACAAGAGCTATCTCCATTTTTTGATTTTTTCAAAAAATCAGTAAAAAACTGAGGATTTTGTTGACTTATCGATCTACTATACTAGCAGGTGTGCAATTCGTATCCTTGGTCGAGCAATGTCGTGAGATCAATTTGCATTCATCATTGAATTTCGGTCGGATAACGTATGACAAAAATAAAAATAAAGACGTCAAGCCAAGATTTAGAATCAACAGTCACCCCTGCTTTTATTAAGAATTTATCCTTTTTGAAGCGTTTTTTGACTCGGTTCTTATCATCATCTCAAGATATCGAAGATGTAGTTCAAGAATCGTATCTAAAGGCTTTGAGTGCTGAACAAAAGCAAGTAATAAATTCGCCGAAAGCGTTTTTATTTCGTATTGCCCGTAATGAAGCCTTGAAAGAGCTGCAAAAAAAGTCGCGGCGTATAACTGATTACCTAGAAGATCTGGATCTACCAGAGTCGACTACGTCAGATACTATTGTTGAAGACTCTAGTATATCAAAACAACGTTTTGGTTTGTTTTGTGAATCAGCTTTGGAGATGCCACCTCGGTGTCGTAAGGCGTTTCTGATGTGTAAGGTATACGGTTATTC
>CAYUZL010000115.1:0-4240 GCA_964449725.1 uncultured Alteromonas sp.
TCGGCATGATTGTCCGAAGCTTAAGAGAAGCGAGCTTCTGACCAGCGTTTCTTCTTTTCTATTCTGCATTCAAGAATGTCTTCTGCGTTTTTTCTACCCAAGTAAGCCGCAAGAGCATAAGGGTGTTTGCGTTCAAACAAGTTTGAAAATAGTGATTCAACCATTGAGGTTTTCTTTGAATAGTTATTATTTTTCATTTTTTAATTCCTGTAAATTGAATAATGCGATTAATACTTAATTTGAGTGCGACAGCTTTGCGATAGTGTATTCCGTTTGCGATACTATTGCATATACTTTGTGTATGCTTTCAATGTGAAAAACAGCAATTGCTGTAGAGGGTAAAGATAATAGGCAGTGATATAACTTCTCAATTACAACTGTCAAGCCGAGTAGATAAAGAACCTAGCAAGTTTGAGTGGGCAATATTTTCGTGGATTTTTCCCTGATAGATGTCATTGCTTAAACAAAGAAGAGAGCAGTATTAATAATTCTTGAGCAAGAGCCTATTAAATACGAGAACGGGACTAGCTTCTTCTTTGGGCTTCAAGAAGTGGGTATGGATGACGATGGAGAAGATATGCTAGCGATTATTTATCTTTAGGTTTATACAAAGCATAGTGTTTTCGAATAACGTTTTCAGCTTCTTTTCCTTGCGGTGTAAATTTGTTGTCGGTTGGACCTCCACTGTTTGGTTTAAGGTGCCACTTCCATAGAAACCCACCAAGGAACCAATCTTGTGACCAAAGTGAATTAAATAACGCTGTATACCCATTTGCCTGTTCTGACATACTTACAGGGTCACTATCTTTAAATTCCCAGTGTTTACCCGCTGCTTTTTGAATATTCCTATACCCGAACTCAGTGAAGAGTATGGGTTTTTGCCATTGCGTTGAATGAGCTTGTAGTTTGTTAACAACAGGTAACCAGGCTGACTCTAATTCTTCTACGGAAGGCTTTATTTTATCTGATAATGGGAAGTAAGCATCAATACCCATGACGTCTAAATAAGACCAAAACTTAACTTTGTCATAGTTATCCCAATTACTTGCATAAGTTATTTTGCCAGAATAAACTTTCCTGACCTTGCTTATAAGGCTTATCCAAAAGTCGGGATTATTGCTGGCAACTAATCGAAACTCGGTACCGATACAAAAAAGGGCTACTTTATGCTGTTCGGCTAATGCAGCCAATTCCAGTATATATTTTGTGTAAGAGTCTGAAAACACGCTCCATTGTTCATCTGAGTTAGGTTCGAATTCTCCAGGCCAGCCATCTTCTTTTACCCAAACGTGAGGCTTTAACATAACTTCTAGGTCTTGTGTTTTTGCATTGGCAATGGTTTGAGCAATTCCTTTGGGTTTCTCACCCCACCATTGGCGGCTGTAGTTATAGTTAACCTTGGCGTCTTTTTTATTGATAAAAGCGTAAGGCACAATGGCTACATAGTTCGCATTTAAATTTTTAATTGGTTTTAAAAGCTGGGTGTCGAACGGAGTTCGTGATGCTTCCAGTGTTACACCATTGTATTTAGAGAGCAATTGGGTGGCTGCATTGGCTTCGCTGAACATAAGTAGTGAAAAGCAGAAAACAGCGAAACGATGTATATACTTCATATCTAACGGTTTAATAAAACGAAACCTTTTTAAAAAATCTGTGTGCCGTAAACAAAGGTATTATGATGATAGCTGAAACCTATTTCTACCATTTTTCTTGGCTTGATATAGTGCTTTATCAACTTTATCTAATGAATTATCCGTGTTTTTTGATTCTACGGGATTGATGACGCTGATACCAATACTAACTGTAATATATTGGCTAATGGGAGAGTCAGGGTGTTCAATACACTCTTGCTCAACTGATTTTAGTAACGAGTCTGCGACATGTTGCGCACTATTTGCGAGAGTATTAGGGAGTAAAACAACAAACTCTTCTCCCCCAAAACGAGCAACAAAGTCAATTGCTCTTCTTTTTAGTACATTTTCTAGGTGACGTGCGACCTGAATTAACACTTCGTCGCCGCGTAAATGCCCTAAAGCATCGTTGAAGCGTTTGAAGTAATCTATGTCGACAATCATAAGGGTAAATACGCTTTTATCTCTGTAATGAGAATGCCAAATTTTATCGAAATATTCCCGAAACGCGCGACGATTTGGAATTTGTGTGAGTTCGTCCAGTAGTGCAATTTTTTCTAATGCTTTATTGGCTTCCTCTAGTTCTTTGGTTCTTTGTATTACACGCTGTTCTAGTTCTTTATTTAACGCTTCAAGTTCATGCTTTGCATTTATTCTTTCTGTCACTTCTATGAATGTACCTATGACGCCACTCACGTTTCCTACATCGTCATACAGAGGTAACTTATTAGTTTCTAGCCAAGCGTGCTCTCCATTTGCTTTGATTAGGGACTCAATAATATGAAGCTCAGGTTCATTATTGCGCATAACTCGTTGGTCTACTTCAACGAAAAAATCTGATTGCTCCTGACTCCAGGGCATGTCGTAATCAGTTTTTCCTACAATATCTACAGGGAAATTGAGGCCAGCAGCGGTAGCAAAGTACTGATTACAGCCTAAATAGACACTGTTTTTGTCTTTCCAAAAAATGGCTTGGGGAAGGGTGTTTAACACTCTATAAAGTGTATCTTCTTTATTGTCGGAGCTGATCAGAAAATCTAAGCACTTATTCATCTGAGATGAAAGCCCGAATGTTTTTAATACTATAAAACTGCATATATATTCTTATCCAACAAAACTACTGTACAGTTGATGGTTATTTATACGTTTAGTATAGAGTACTTTTCTTCTAAAAGTGATGTAATTAATAGCATTAAAAAATATACAAATTAAAAAGGATTTAATAATAAAAAATTATCACACTTTTCGATATAAATTTCGGAATGTTTTGTGATGATTAAGTCCTTGTTTTGTTAAGAATAATATCTAATCAACACCTAATATTATTAAAGTTTTTGAATAGTTAAATTAAAAATAACTTTTAAGGAAAGTGATGAATAATCTGATTAAATTTGTAGCCGGAGCCGCGTTAGTGACTACGCTAACCGCTTGTGATGGCGATGATGGACAAGATGGTGCAATAGGCCCACAAGGAGAAGCTGGAGAGCAAGGGCAACCAGGTGCCGATGCGGTAACTGCTGCGGGTGCGGTGTTTGTAATGACAAACGAAATTAATGACTCTGATGATGGCAATGCCATTTCAGCTTTTATCCGAGCAGAAGATGGTACTCTATCTTTTAACGGCAGATACCCTACAGGGGGCAACGGTAGTACAGATTTTGATGGTGGAGAAGGTCTTGACCCATTAATTTCTGCGTACTCATTAATAAATACGCCAGATAATCGCTTTTTATTAGCGGTTAATGCTGGAAGTAATACCGTGTCTTCGTTCCGTATTAATATTGATTTTTCATTAACCTTAATTGATGTAGAGTCAACGGATGCTGCAGGCACTGGAGCAATTGGACCTAACAGCATCGCTTACAATGACGGTTTAGTGTATGTAACCAATATTGACGCTGATGGTGACTTGGGCGAGCCTATTCAAGAAGGTAACGTTACAGGATTCCAACTTACTGAAACTGGGCAACTTTTTCCCATACCAGATTCTACAAGAGAGCTAAATAATCGTCCTGCTGCAGTGCGTTTTGCACCAAATGGTGACTACCTTCTTATTACTAGTATCAATGCTGGCTCTAACCAGCTAGAAAGCTTCGATGAAGATTCAATCGTTGTTTATGGTGTAGAAGAGGGCGGTTTATTAACTAGCGAACAAACTGATGGTGCAACCTCTACACTTCAAAACAATCAAGAAAATCGTAACCTTCCTTCGGCGATTGGGTTTGAAATGATTGCCCGCGATGGTGGCATTTTTGCAGTTGTGACTGAAGCTCGTGAATTCCAAACTAATGGTGCGCCTCCTGCGTTTCCTGAACTTCAGACAGGGTCGGTTTCTGTATGGCAATTGATGCCAGAGGGCACGCTTAACCCTATTCAACTAGATGTTCCTGCTAGTTCAGATGAAGATAATCAAAGAACTGCATGTTGGATTACTGTGTCACCAGACTCTCAAAATTTCTGGGTATCTAATGCATTAGATGCGTCGATTACGTCGTTTGAATTTAGTGGTACTGCAGGTCAAATTGAGCGAGTTGGTGATCTGACATTTGGTCCGAATACCCCAACCAGTGATTTTGGTTTGGATCTCAGCACTACGCCAGCAACAGGAG
>CAYUZL010000116.1:0-6314 GCA_964449725.1 uncultured Alteromonas sp.
AAATACAGTAAATAAGCCGCTGCTGCATATTTTATAACGGTAAATAACCAAGGCGTGGTCGCAATGATTAGGCTGACTCCTAACAGGGAATAGGCAACGTGTACCAATATAGCCAAGCCAATCCCTAAGCTAGTCACTAATGCGATATTTTTACCGTGATGCATACTGTGGCGCACAATTACCGCAAAATCTGGCCCGGGGCTGGCGACAGCAAGAAAATGGATAGTCGCAAGGGTCGCAAATTCAGTCCAATTCATACTTCGCCTTTACACTTTCTATCCACCTAGGTACGCATTCTGACGCCTTACCTAAATAACGGTTATCAAAATGGCCATTATCGGTTTCATCCAAATTAATCAACGTCGTTTCAACATCACACTGGCGAGCAACATCAACAAAACCTGCTGCGGGATATACAGAGCCAGATGTACCAATGGCACAAAATAAAGAGGCTGTTTCAATAGCCTGATAAATGCGCTCCATACATAAAGGCATTTCACCAAACCATACAATATCCGGTCGCATGGGCTGGGCTAGCTGACAACATTGGCACGTATTCAGGGCAGTTAAATCGTCATTCCAGCGCACTGCTTCACTACTTTTTACACACTTTGCTGAAAGTAACTCTCCGTGCATGTGAATAACATTATCGCTGCCACCCCGTTCATGTAAATTGTCTACATTCTGTGTCACTAGTGTCATGTTTACGCTAGCTAAACGAGCAAATTCCGCTAACGCAACATGAGCGTGATTGGGTTGTAGCTGCGGGTCAAACAACTGTTGTCGTCTTGTATTATAAAAGTCATACACTCTATTCGGGTTTGCGCTAAAGGCTTCTGGTGTTGCAACATCTTCTATTCTTTCGTTCTCCCATAAGCCTCCACTGTCTCTAAATGTACGAATACCTGATTCAGCGGAAATACCCGCCCCGGTTAATACAACTATGTTCATTAGTCATGCCCTGTGGCACAAGGCAAAGTGACATCACTACCCCAGTCTGCCCATGAGCCATCGTATACCACAACGTTTTTTGCACCACACAAACGCGCTGCCAAAGCGCCTATACACGCAGTAATGCCCGAACCACAGCTAAAAACAATGGGTTTATGCAGATCAATACCCGCTTCAGAAAATACCACTCTCAGGCTTTCAACTGTCAGAAACACCTCATCATCGTTATCACTTAAAAATACCTTGTAAGGCATATTCGTTGAATGAGGGATGTGCCCGGCTCTAACACCTGGTCTTGGGTCTGCTTCATCCCCTGAAAAACGTGCAGCACCTCGAACATCAATGATTTGTTGGGCTTTATGGCTAGCTTCAGCGACTTCATCTTTCCCTACAAACCCAGCTGCGGATAAACCAGACAGTAAGCTTTTATCAAACTCTTGCTTGTCTATTTCAATGCCATTTAGCTGTCCAGGTTTCATCACTGATACGTTTGAAAAGCCAGAATTCATTAGGATCCATGCCAACCTAGGAGCACAAAACGTCCCTCCAGCTTCAGTAATAACTAATCCTTGGTTTGGAGAAACTTCCCATCGGCTACAATGTTCTTGCAGTTCCTCGGTAGTGAAACACGTTTTACCTACTTCATCGATATCAACAATGAGGTTTGGCGTTATTTTCGTTAACCTAGGTTTGTTCGTTGAACCCGGACGGGTAAAGCGAGTTTCAATAAGTGTTGTCATTGGAATACTCATAATAAAAATGGGACAAGGCGTCTATTTAGCAGAGTCAGCATACACAAAGCTGTTTTCTATTGCGATAAACGACTCTAAATCGAATTTGGAAGCAATAATAATGGTGGTTGCTGGAATAACAACTCGAAATTCAGACAATAAATTAAACGATGATGTGTTGTCGCTGGGCTCTTGCAGCAATACTCCGTAATGTTTCTCGTAGTTATTCGTTAATACTATTTTTTGATCTTTATCACGCTGGCCGCTAAGCAAAGGTAACAAGGTTAAATGGGTAATTTCACCTTGCTCTAAATCAGGCGATTGAGGAAAGCCAACATAAATTTTTCCACATTCAAGTTCAATCCGAATTGGCGACGCATTAAACGTAGACTCAATAATCAGCTTTTCAAGGTCGTTGGCAATATCAAAAAGTTTATCCACCAGCTTACGTTTATTGAATTTGTAATACTGGGTAAGGCCAAACGAAGATATGACACTGAGCACATACATGACGATGGCAACGGAAATACTTTTAATGACAATCCACTGTTCATGGTTCTTTAAGAAGGTTGTTGAAGGGTCTACTTGGCTAAAGTTAAAAACGGTAGAAGGAAGATCATAAAAATCTATGATTAACCAAGGAATTAGTGCAAAAACGAAGAGTATTAAACCACTGCGTCCAGCGCTGAAATAGATGTGGTAACCGGTTTTGCGAACGAATTTCAACCTTCCTATAGGGTTTTTTGACTCGAAGTGATAACCAATTATCAATACGATCCCTAAAACCAAGGCTGCCAAATTAATTCCTTTTTAATTTGCGAACTGTTTTAAACTCGCGATTTTTTGTATTTGTGACTTAATTCTATTTTGAACATCTTCGCTGTTTAAGTTCAAACTAACAATGCCGTTTTTATCAATATAGGCATTATCCATATTTAACTTATCTTGGCTTCCGATATGAGATGTTGGCGTTTTGTCTTTGGTGTTTCTACTAAACATAATCCTTCCTCTCTTAATGCCGCTGAATGTCATTTTTAAAGCTAATATAAACTAAGACAGCATATTACCCTATTTGTTTCGTTATTTAACAACAGATATCCTCTGTTGTCATCAAATAAAACATTGCTACACTCTTATTATAGCCTTACCATTTATCGCCCTACTATTAGAGTGTAGCCCATGTCTGTATCAGCGTAAAATTACTGCAGCGCCAACCCGTCTTTAATCGACGCCTCATAAAAAATAATTATTATTAGAGCCTTACAATTATCAGATATCCCTAACCTTGCGACACACTAAAACAACGAATAAAGACTAATTTGCCAATATAAGGGTTGGGTGGTTATTAACTGCTTTTTTCAGATTTATGCCGCCGCTTTATAACAGCTTCTTTAGGCAGGTTAAGCATATTTATCTCTTTGTTTTCTAAATCAATAATAACAACCTTTGAATTGTAGTTACTGACTAAATACCCTTGCTTAACTATTTTGTTGTTAACTACAATAATATGACATTCACTCCACCCATTTTCTTTAAAGCTACACCCCGATTGAAATAAATGATTTAATTTTTCTTTTGATCTAGATTCTCCGTGCTCATATGCGGATACAATTATAAGGAATATAAGAGCAGTGATAAAAACAACATTTAACATCACTCTAAATTTACTTAACCCTTTGTCGTTATTTTCCATTGGTTTATCAAATTTCATTTTAATAAACTGAAATCCAACACCAAATAAAAACGCGCCTAATCCTATTCCCCATGCCTTCCAGCTACTCAGAAGCTCAATAAATAGTGCTCCTATTTCAGGTAGTAAAGAAAAGAAAACCAGAAAACCGATATAAGACATTATCTCCTGATTTGCGCTCCCATCGAGAAGTAATCCTAATCCTTGTTGCCAACCACTTGAAAAAGATAGCCCAATTACAAAAGAGAAAAATACAACGCCTGCAACTACTTTTGTACTTAGGCCAATAACTGATTCGGTGTTTTTTAAACTCTCTTCGTTCATCACATCCCTTGCTTAAATTAAGTAAATATAAGTTTGTACTTTGTATTGGCATTTAACACTCATTCATAATTCCCTTGCAATAAAAATAATCCATGAACAATATTCATATATTAATGAAATTAAATCATTTTTATTCATGCAACCTAACCTGTATAACTCACACCATGCTCTTAACGTTGACCCATTTTATCCTCGTTTTTGAATTGAGCCACTCATTACAGAATAAGTACTGGATACCGAGTTACCATGAATACAGATTTCAAATTTTCCATAAAAAGCATCAGTTTTGATGAAAACTATCAGCCTTCCGATAACACCCGTATTACCACTAATTTTGCTAATTTAGCTAGAGGCGATAACCGCAAAGCCAATTTACGCAATGCACTGGCTATGATAAATAATCGCTTTAACGCCCTAGTGCATTGGGATAACCCAACAAGTGATCGGTATTCACTTGAGCTTGAAATAATTTCAGTGGAAATGGATGTTGATGACGAAGGCGGTGCCTTCCCTTCTATAGAAATTTTGCAAACCTATATTGTGGACACTCAAACCAACAAACGCATTAAAGGCATTGTTGGTAATAACTTCTCATCGTATATCCGCGATTATGATTTCAGCGTATTACTCCCTGATCACAATAAAGACCAACCCAAATTTAGTATTCCATCTGATTTCGGTGAGCTTCACGGCAAATTGTTTAAACACTTTGTAAGCTCTAAGACGTATCAACGTCATTTTGATAAAACGCCTGTTATATGCCTGAGTGTGTCTGACAATAAAGTGTATCAACAAACTGAAAACCAACATCCTGTATTAGGGGTTGAATATCAGCCTAATGAATCGTCATTAACCGAACAGTATTTCAAAAAGATGGGGTTGCAGGTACGTTACTTTATGCCACCTAACAGCGTCGCGCCTTTGGCTTTCTATTTCTTTGGTGATTTGCTGAACGACTACTCTAACTTAGAGCTCGCAAGTACGATCAGTACAATGGAAACCTTCCAGAAAATTTACCGTCCAGAAATATACAACGCCAATGCGACCGCAGGAAAAAGCTATCAGCCAAACCTGAAAAATTCTGACCACTCGGTAACACAAATTGTGTACGACAGAGAAGAGCGCAGCAGACTTGCCAACGAGCAAGGAAAATTTGCACACGAACACTTTGTTAAACCTTATCAAGCTGTGCTTGAGCAATGGTCTGCAAACTACGCTCCGTCGCTTCCTAACCTATAAGAGATGACTATGAAAAAACTATTACCAACCTCAACTGCAGGCAGTTTACCTAAGCCTTCTTGGTTAGCGCAGCCAGAAACACTTTGGTCACCTTGGAAATTAGAAGGTGACGAGCTAACTCATGGCAAACAAGACGCGTTGCGTTTGTCGCTACAAGATCAGCTTCAATCTGGTGTGAATATCATCAGTGATGGCGAACAAACACGTCAGCATTTTGTTACTACCTTTATTGAACACCTTAATGGCGTTGATTTTGAAAATCGAAAAACGGTAAGGATCCGCAACCGTTACGATGCAAGCGTTCCAACCGTTGTAGGTCCAGTAAGCCGTCAAAAATCCGTGTTTGTTGAAGACGCTAAATTTTTACGCAAACAAACCACTCAGCCAATTAAATGGGCGCTACCCGGCCCTATGACAATGATAGATACGTTATACGACGATCACTATAAAAGCCGTGAAAAGCTAGCGTGGGAATTTGCCAAAATATTGAATCAAGAAGCGAAAGAACTGGAAGCCGCCGGTGTCGACATTATTCAATTCGACGAGCCAGCATTTAATGTTTTCTTTGAAGATGTGAACGACTGGGGAATTCGCTGCTTAGAACGTGCTATTGAAGGGCTACAATGTGAAACAGCGGTACACATTTGCTACGGTTACGGCATAAAAGCCAATACTGATTGGAAAAAAACACTCGGTTCAGAATGGCGACAGTACGAAGACGTATTTCCTAAGCTGCAAAAATCAAATATCGACATTATTTCACTAGAATGCCACAACTCTCACGTTCCTATTGAATTACTTGAACTCATTCGAGGCAAAAAAGTTATGGTAGGCGCAATAGATGTAGCGACGAATTCTATAGAAACTCCAGAAGAAGTCGCTGCAACCTTGCGTAAAGCCCTTGAGTATGTAGATGCCGATAAACTATACCCTTGCACTAACTGCGGTATGACCCCTTTACCTCGTGAGGTGGCAAGCGCCAAATTAAAAGCCCTAAGCGCAGGTGCTGAGATTATTCGCCAAGAGCTAACGGCTGATTAGGTTTGATTGATAACGTGCTGCTCATGGATTTGGGCAGCCCCCAACATTTTATCTAATAATTACGATTGCATTTAAGGTGTAACAGTCAACTTTCCTTGGAGACTTGTTTTGGCAGTTTTTAGTAATTTCATCGTATATTCATCGGGTGAAATATTCCCTAATTTGTAGTGTCGTCTTCTTTGATTATAAAACGGCTCAATGTAGTCAATGATATCAGCCTTAGCTTCATGTCTTGTTTGGTAGCGACGATAATTCACGCGTTCTGATTTTAAGCTCCGAAAGAAGCGCTCGGTTACTGCATTATCTAAACAGTTGCCAGCTAGACTCATGCTTGAACT
>CAYUZL010000117.1:0-3829 GCA_964449725.1 uncultured Alteromonas sp.
GAATACGACATCAACATCTTCAATTCAATGTTGATTACAGTACTTATTTGACTGTATAGTTACGTTATAACATAGCCAAAAACGCAGTAATGACAAAGACTTCATCTCCTTATTCGGTCCGAGTAAACTCACTAACGACGAAATTTGACCAACGCACTATTTTGCGTGAATTGAATTTTTCTATAAAGCAAGGGGAAATCTATGCCTTATTAGGTGGCAATGGGGCAGGGAAATCCACCACATTAAAAGCCTTGTTGGGATTGGTTGAACTATCGTCAGGTTCGGCTTTCGTTTTCGATTATGACGTTAAAACCGATGTTTACAAAATCAGGCAAAAAGTCGCATATTTGCCTGAATCTGTAATGTTATATGGGCATTTGTCTGGCTTAGAAAATATCCGTTATTTTTTATCTTTGTCAGGAATACAAAAAGACGATGTTGAAATTCATACCGCGCTAGACAAAGTATCATTACAAGATGCGATGAGAGAAAAGCGCTTAGCCCATTATTCAAAAGGTATGCGACAAAAAACAGCGATTGCTTTGGCGTTATTACGAGACGCGCCTATTTTGTTCCTAGATGAGCCGACGTCAGGGCTTGACCCTAGTGCTATCGATGAATTTAACGCTTTAATATCTAAATTATCAGCTAATGGCGCAACCATATTTATGGTAACTCATGATGTTTATGGTGCCTGTCAGGTGGCTCATAGAATTGGTCTTTTACATCAAGGTAGGTTGGTTGGAGAATTTCAACGACAAGACAATCAGGCCATTGACACGTCTTTGGTGCATCATGCCTTCTCAGAGTATAAAACCGAATGAGGGTGTTATTCAGCATAGTCGTTGATGAATGGCGATATTGGAAGCGTAGCAAAATTGCGATCACGCTATTAGTGCTAGGTGTTTTACTTGCTATAGCGTCAAGTGTAATAAATGGAGTGAAAATCTATGATGTGTCTCATGAGCGAGCGCATTTGCAAGAAGCTGCGGATACTAGGTTTATTCAACAACCCAATCGACACCCTCATAGAATGGTGCACTACGGACACTATGTTTTTCGCACACCGACGCCGTTAAGTTATCTTGATCCTGGCATTGATGCTTTTACCGGGCACACTATTTTTTTAGAAGGGCATAGACAAAATAGTGCTATGTTTGCCGAACAACGCCAAATGGGAGGACTCGCTCGATTCAGTCGATTAACGCCAAGCTTCATTTTACAAACCGTTGCGCCGTTATTTATTGTATTGATGGGGTATGCCTCGATAACGCGAGAAAAAGAAGCGGGAACACTGATCGTTATACTAACTCAAGGTGTAACTTTCAGAACCTTAGTGTTGGGTAAAGCACTTGCCCTAATCAGTGTTTGTGTTGTGTTACTTTTGCCATTTCTGATTGCCAGTATTTGGGTAGTGATTTTTGGGGAAAACCTTCTCGTTACGTTGAGTTTTTTTGCTGGGTACGCTTTTTATCTATTCGTGTGGGTGTGTATTACGGTGTGTTTCTCTGTAATGCTTCTGCAAAGTCATACAAGCTTAATTGGTTTGGTGACGTTATGGGTTGTTTTTTGTATTTTATCACCCCGCCTTGCAAGTAATACTGCGGCTTTTTTAGCGCCCTCTGAAAGTAAACTTACGCTGGATTTTGAGGTGCGTAACGCGCTGGCTAAGTTAGGTGATGGTCACAGCGCAGCTGATCCCGCATTTGTTACATTGAAGGCCAATTTATTAGCTAAATACAAGGTCGACAGCATCGAAGAGTTACCCGTTAATTTTCGAGGCGTTGTCGCTCAATATGCTGAAGCGCAGCTTACTCAAGTTCTAATTCAATTTGCTGAAGAACGAATGAAACAAGAGCTAATGCAAGCCAATGTAGCTAGAGAGTTTGGTTGGCTATCTCCCACAGTGGCACTTCGTACTTATTCAATGCTTTTGTCGGGCTCAAGTTTGGAAACCCATCACAAATTTCTGCGAGAAGCCGAAGAAGTCCGTTTTGAGTTTGTTCAATCACTCAATGAGCTGCATGAAAAGGCATTGGATTATCAGGCGGATTTAAATCGAAATAAAAATAGTACTGCACAACAAAATGCGCGCATAAGTGATCAGCATTGGAAAAACGCGTTTTCTGAATTTTCGTTTGAGCCGTATTCGGCCAAACATAGGTTAGAAAGCAATAAGTACTATGCTGCGCAGCTCATTTTATGGGGATTAATTAGTATTTTTGGTGTTTTTTATGTCACCCGTAAGGAGCGCATATGAATACCATTCTTAATTTAAAACGAGAAGCTCGTTTTCTCGCGAAGCAATCAAGTTTTTGGATACCAATCGGCATCTTGTTTTTGTTGGCAACCATGACGGTTTGGAATGGTATTGCTCTAGTTCATTCGCAAACAATACTCATCGAACAGCTGATTGATAAAGACAAGGTTGACAGAAATGAAGCACTTGTAAAGCAAACGGATTATGGCAGCGCAGCTTATTACAGTTTTTATTTTACTTATTCTTCACCCACGCCTTTAGGGTTTGTCACCCTTGGGCAAAGGGCTATTTATCCTTGGAAGCACAGAATACGAATGTTGGCATTGGAGGGGCAAATATATGAATCCGACACGGATAATCCTGAATTAGCCTTCATTGGGAAATTTGATTTTGCTTTTCTAGTCAGTGTTGTTTTACCTCTTTTCGTTATTGTTATGCTTCATGATATACAAGCCAGAGAAGCGAAAGCGGGCCGTTTTGATTTATTACAAGTCAGTATGCATAGCACACACACCGTTTGGCTAGGAAGAAGTACCGTGGTTATTTTAGGGATCGCAAGCGCTGTTGTCTTGCCGTTTGTTACTGGTGCGCTAGTCACCCAAGCACCAGTACTGCACGCTGTGATTGTTATTCTGATTATCTTATTCCATATACTCTTTTGGGGTTTCGTTACAGTTAAAGTAGGTGCAATAAAGCCATTAATTAGCCAAGGTAGTGCACGTATTGCAGCTTTGCTGTTGGGAATTTGGGTGTGCCTAACGTTAGTTGTACCTGCATTGGGAAATACCCTGATTCAAAGAAGTGTTTCCGGTCCCTCTGGTGGAGATATTATGCTTACCCAAAGAGAGGCGGTGAACGACGCGTGGGATTTGCCTTTCGACGCAACTTGGGGACCGTTTCTAAATACGCATCCTCAATGGCAAGAATACACCGAAATGTCTTCGTTATTTGAATGGAAATGGTATTACGCTTTTCAGCAAGTCGGTGACCAAAAAGCGGCCAAACTATCAAATGCCTATAGACAAAGTCTTGTTAAAAAAGACAAATATGGCGGCTATGTTGCTTTGTTGTCTCCTTCATTGTTAACGCAACGGTTATTAGAAAAGGTTTCTGAAACCGACACCAAAGCTATGTTGGCGTATGAAGATTGCGTGAGACACTTTCACACTAGGTTACGCACTTTCTTTTATCCCTTGTTGTTTGAATCTCCTGAATATTCAACAGCAAGTTATGACAATTTACCCCTATTTTCACACACTCAATGTACTCATCTTGGATCAAAATAATGCACTATAACTATTTATCGGCGGCTATCACGGCTGCCTTACTTAGCTCGACTTTTGTTTATGCTGAAGAAAGCGAAAAAGATGAAGTTGAACGAATTTCTATATTGGGAGACAGGCAAGCCTATCAAGGTGCGTTTGATTACGAAGAAGTTCCCGCTGCCATACAAGAATTGGACCTTGAGCTTATTCAAAACTCAGGCGCACTCAATTTAAATGAAGCACTGGATTTATCAGCCTCTGTTGCACGCCAAAACAATTTTGGTGGCTTGTGGAACAGTTTCGC
>CAYUZL010000118.1:0-5426 GCA_964449725.1 uncultured Alteromonas sp.
AACTTAGATTGGGTAAATTACCCTGTTAATTCAAATCCGTCAAAGATACGCAAAAAATCATTATCTGCTGATCGTGTCGTAACTAGCTATTGGCAATTGTATTTGGAGGATGCACCCAGGAATCGTTATTATGCAGGCGTATTTCTTTTAAAAAATAATTTGGATGGTGTGCTGCCTTACGCTTACCAGGCGTTTCACTCGATTGACCCGTACACGAGTGATGAAAGACGCTTGAAAGGAAGAAAAATAAGAGAAAATCGCTTATATAAGGCATTTAATGTAGCGTATCCAACTACTGCTGAGCCAATTCCAACGATTCAGTGGGAGTCAATGCGAGAGGGAATTGATGACTATCGATATGTACAATACATGTTAGACAAAAGCGACAACAAAGAAGAATTAGAAAAAGAAATGCAAAAAAGGTTAATGACGGTCAACTACAATGGAAAGTGGCGGCCATTCAAACCTGATAGTCTTTTCGATGCTTCAAAGTTATCTGAATTTCGAACCTGGGTGGTGGGACAGATTTTAAAGGTAAATTAATGTATCTTAAGGATATAACCGGACCAACCAATCATCCGAGGGATCTCTGAGCCATAAATAAAGTGAGAGAGTAAATGCACCGGTCGCCCACTGTCCGTCCCTCGTTAGAAGCCAGCATGCCCAATTTAGGTACAAGGCTCTGGTTTGCCATAATACATCGTGCCCACGATCAGTGAGTATTCTGAATACCGGATACTTGCACTCTATGTAGAAAGAAGAACTCGTTCCTTGAGCAAGTCTGCTGCGGTAATCGGTGTCTTACTGGTGTAGAGTTCGCACAAGCCATCCCGCTGTAGGTGTCGACATAAGTCTGCTGATAAACACGCCGAACGATAAACGCGAATACGCGGACACAATGCAGCTGTGCATCGCCCACACGTTCTGCGACAGTATTTGTCGGAAAAATTCCAGACCGATTCGATCTTTTAGGGGTGACAATATTCAGATTTAAATTTACTTTTCCACAATACCAACAAGTCACTTTCCGAGTACTTTTAGGGCAATTTTTTTAACCAACGGTGATTTTTTATAAATACTAAACAACCTATTGCTTATAAAAGTCTGTCGTTTGTATTGCGAAGAATTCACCTCCTCTCCACCCAGCAACATAAACACGTCTTTCGTCGAGGGAAGCACCGATTTATGGCGCGACATGACAAACCATGTTTGCGCCGGATGAAACCAGGATAAGCGTCGCCAAGCACAACCAATTTCGCTATATATTTTCTTAATAGTATCCGAAGAATATGTGGTGCAGCCAGGATAAACCCAATCTTCATCCCCCGCGTAGTCAGGACCCTCAATAATCGTTACTACAGCCATACCGTTTTCTGAAAGTGAATGAAAAATTGACTCTAGTCCTCGTTTAGTTAGCTCTAAATTTGTATGTGAAAATATTGACTGAGCAACTATGAAATCAAAATTTTCATCAAAACCAACTGTAAAATCATCTTGGTTAGAAAAATGCGGTTTTTTAATTTCTATTAAGTCATTACCGATCTCGTTCTTTATTCCTTCATCAATCAACCATTGATTCGGGTCTTGACCGTAATATCCTCCAACATTAAGATAAGGAATAAACAACTTTCCAGATCGCAGGGATCCACAACCAAAATCAAGTAACTTATGGTCGGCTCTTAAACCCATGCTTGTTAGAAGTCTAAATTGGGTGGCACCCATAAAGTCATAACGATCTGGCGGGCCCACATAGGCCTTGTAGTGATTGTCACCTGCCCTTAAATTTTGTGTCATAGTATTTCCTATACCCTTCAGCAAATGCACTTTCTCACGCACAACTGCGATAAATCCATGCTCTTCGCACAGAATTGTTTAATACCGTACATTCACATCAAAATGTACGTTCTAACCCGATTACGACTAACTTAAACAACAATTGTATTTCACCGTTGCCCTTACAAAGGCTTTTAAAGCTTACTATTAAGGCAGGCGCCTTATTACTATAGCTCTATCAATACATAAAACGCTGGCACAATATAAATATTACTGAAATAAATCTGCGCTAACACCGTCACAAATAACAATAAAGTAGCAGCGAATCCACAAAAATATCTTCACTCTCTACGACGAGATATTGAGCCAATTTTTAAATACAACATATAAAATACGTTACTGACCAAAGACGTTATGGTCTTTATAGAAATATTGCCAGACTTGACGGTAGCGTAGCTTAAGGAGACATGCTCTTTTTTTATATTCAGAGCACATTTCGTTTCCAAGTTCCTTATATATTTCTCAAGGTCCATATTGCATGATTTGGCAACATCCATTAAAGGTGTGGACCTAGCATTCTGCTTTATAAATTTGACGAAAGCTAATTGATACTCCGAACGTTTTCCTTTCGAAACGTTGTTAGTATGAATTCTGTAAAATCCAAGAGCACGTGTCGAAAATCTAAATTCGCCAAGCAAACACAACTTAAAGTACGTTGGAAAGTCTACAGTACTGCAGTTCGGCAAAGACTGAAATCCACCTATAGAATCAAGGCAACTTTTCCTGATCGTTACTGTGACACTTGGGGTTTTATTTTCAAGATTTAAATAATGCTCTAATTTTTTACCGACAGGTTGGTTGTTAAGCAAGTCAGAGCTAAACCTACTCTCGTAACTAGTTTTTGATAGCTCTTTTCCTATCTCATTAACAACAACAATATTGCTATAACATAGAACCACATTCTCACGCTCAAAGAACTTAACCTGTTCACTCAATTTATCTGGATGCCAGTAGTCATCTCCCTCAAGGATTGACACCAGGGAACCAGAGGCTAACTCAAGCGCTTCGTTGTAACTGTCGCTCAGTCTATACGGCCCATAATTATTCGTATGCACGAGGACCTTACCAATACGTTCCTCCTGTACCATTTCAACGGCAATTTGCTTTGTTAGATCAGTCGAGTTGTCGTCTACAAGTATAATCTCCCAATTGGTGTAGGATTGCCCAACAACGCTCGAAATGCATTGAGGTAAGAATTTCTCCTGATTGTATGTAAGAATAACAATACTAACCAGCGGTTGGTAGGTACCCATAGTGCCTCGCTCTCTCGATATAATTTACATACTTCCTTTCATAATTAGCCTCTTTTCTAAAATGGTATGCGCGGCTAGAATCAAAACGAATTTTTTTATAAATACCTTTGTTTTCGCTTAAACCCAGAAAGTGAGACAACTCCTCGATAGTTGACTTTGGGTTATCAAGAACGGCTTCATATTTAAGTTCGAAAAAGTTGTTTTCATTTTGGAAATAGGATTTTCGATACCCAGCCAATATTTGCATATGCTCCTCCCATAAAGTAAAACACCCCTCGAATGAAGTACATCTAGCCGAAGGTGAGAACTTAGTATTAAGGTTCAGTACCTTAGACAACAGCTGGCGGCGATCATGTACTGCGATATTCACATTCGTACGTCTGGTAGTTCTTTTTAAAAGGCTGTTAGCAACATCAATTCCATGTCTATCGACTTGTATAATTCGCGCCTGTGGAAACAACTCTAACCAAATCGGTAGTGTGAGTGTATTTCTGGGATCCTTCCAGCCCCAGATCAATTCGTTTCTTGCTTGTTTTTTACACCCCCAGTACCGAATTGATTTTTTTTGTTCGAGTCGATCAATCAGTTTTTTTGTAATTTTCGACTTTAATGTTTCATTTTCATACAAGTATTTTACATTTTGAACGTTGTCCCAATGTGAATTAGACTGACTCATAATCCAACCATTCAAATCAATAAAAAACTTCGATTCGTGGTCACTTTGAAGATCAGCACCAAAATGCACGCCAAGTGCATCAATACACTCCGAGACAAGGCTTGTGCCCGATCTGTGCATACCAACAACTATAATTGGGTCAGTTCTCATTAACTGGCAACCAAATTTCTAAGAGCTCGAAAACTGAACGCAGTTATTGCTAACCTTCTATACACGAGATAGCACAGGGAAACGTTCATCGACGCAGTAGTGATACCTGTCGCTAATGCAGCGCCACTGGCACCATACAAAGGGATCAAAATCCAATTCAGTAAAAAGTTAACACCAGTAAAAACTATAAGATGGTAAGTCACATATTTTTCATTTTTTGTCATATTTAATAAGATCCCAATACAACCAGTCAAAACATTTATAATATGAGAAAAAGCCAGGAAGATTAGACACGATGTGCCGCCCAAAAATTCTTCACCCCAAAGTGATAGTATCTGCTTGGGAAAAACTAAAATTATTATGAACAACGGAAGAGTAACTAGCAGACATAAAATTGTGGTTCTATGTACAAGTTTCTCTAGTTTTTTTCGATTTCCCTCGGCGTATAAACTCGCTACTTTGTTCGATATAAGTGCATTTGCGATGACTAGCGAAAGACTCAATAGAGATGCCACTCGGAACGCTACTGTATATAGTCCAACGTTCTCGGCGGACGTTAGAATACCTAACATCAACTTATCGAGAGAGAAAAATAGAACAGAAAAAATACTAATAAAAAAGAAATTGAAATTTTTAGATAATATATTCAGCTTCTCACGCAACCCCTTTGTGAGCGTAAACGGGAAGAACAGTCTCTCTATTGCATTATTGAAATACAGATAAATCCAAGTATAAAAAAAGCAGATTATATAGGCCAATAACATCGAATATAGAACAATCTCAGCAGTCATTTCCTCCGAATTAAGATAAGTAACCAGCAACACAAGGCCATATACAGTTTGATGCAGAATAGTTGTTACAAAAATATTCTGTGCGTTATAGCCTAGACCGATAAGAGTTGCATCACCAAGCGTTTTTAAAGTTATTAGTGGCAGAATGTAAAGAAGAATACTTAGCAGTGTGACTACATCAGCACTGAAATTTTGACTCGACTGTATATATAGCGCAATAAATAGCGTCACAATTAGACTGAGGCAAGAAGTTAAGAGTACGGCGTCAAGAAAATAGTTTATCGTAGGATTACGGTCTGATTTTCTTGTTGAAATATTCCTTATCGTGCTTTGCTCAAAACCAAAAAGTGTAAATTTAAGAGCAATATTTAAAGCAGTAGTTGCAAGGGAAATAATTCCTACGCCGTAAATCCCAATTTTTCTGGCGATCCAAATATGAATGAGAACCGAAATTGCGAGTGACGCAAACTTAAAGAAAATGGGTAAAGAGAATTGACGCAGTGAAATCAAAATTACCGCTCAGATATCTGCAACAAGAATACTGCCACTATCGATAAACTGTATAGGAGTAAAAAACAAAGGATCATTGTTGGCAGCAGATGAATCATAAACCGTGACGATACTTTGCGCTAAAAGATACTAGTAATGCCATAAGCAACCAGGTACCGGAGTAACCAAAATAGTCTGCACCTATGTTTATCGGAATAAGACACAGTATATAAA
>CAYUZL010000119.1:0-3577 GCA_964449725.1 uncultured Alteromonas sp.
AGTTTATCAGTGCCCATGAGAATTGTCTTTAGCTTAGCCCTGTTAGTGGTCTCATATTTGCTACCAAGAAACGGGTTTGTTATCTCAAAATCAAGAAAATCAGAAGTATCTACTAAATTTAAGTCACAAAAACCATGACAGACGAAGTAAACAGGTTCAATGAAAGGAGACGGTATTGATCTTGAAAGAGTGATCAACGGACTCTCTTTTTTTATTGACAGCCCAAAGGCTCATAGGTATTGGAAAACAAGGACCGCCTATGACGAATAGGCCTATTTAACAGCGTTGAAAAGTAAAGGCTCACCGCTGCTGAAATTTGCGCTAGATAACAAGTTTTAGCGCTTGTGGTCCCCCTCAGGGCGTGTTGTTAGGTATCATCGGTTAAAAATAATTCCTTTAACATAGGGTTACGGTTATTTAAAAAAGCTTTCGTAATTTGGTAATGTTCTGTGTCTTCGTACGCTATTTGAGTAATTCCATCCTTACTTACTTGATAAATAAGTGCGTCAGGATATGCCATCAAAATTGGAGAGTGTGTAGCTATTATGAATTGAGAGTTTTCTCTGATCAACTGAAACATTCTATTTAAGACTGATAATTGTCTTGAGGGTGATAAAGCCGATTCTGGTTCATCTAGGATGTAAAGGCCATTTCCTCCAAAGCGATTTAGCATAAGAGCCAGAAAAGACTCCCCGTGAGATTGCGCATGTAAAGATTTACCACCATATGACTTTTTAACAAGTACTCCGTCATCAATTTGATCGATATTAGTTGCAACGTTATAAAAGCTTTCTGCTCGAAGAAAAAAACCGTCGCTGTAACGTTTAAATGACTTTGAAAGTCTGAGATATTCATGCAGGTTCGAATGAGTATTTTGTGTCGAGAAATTAAAATTTTTGGTGCCACCTTCGGCATTAAAGCCTAGTGCTAAAGCAATGGCTTCCAGTAAAGTCGATTTACCACTACCGTTCTCACCAACTAAAATAGTTACATGTTTACCAAATTTTAGGGTGGAAAGTTCTCTAACAGCATGTATACAAAAAGGATAGGATTCATATGAATCAATCTTATCTTTCTTTAGAGAGATGCTTTGTAGATATGGTAAAGCTTGCATTTATATTTGATACCTAACGGTTCACATATGGGGCGCAGGCTTGCTGGCTATAATTGCGAGGTACGAGCGAAGCCAGCGAGTTTGCGTCCCAATGAGCGAAGCGAATGAACATAATGTGGTTGTTATACATACATCTCAATCAATCTCCTGAACTCATCTGCTTGTTTAGAGCTTGTAAACGCTGAGTTTGGAATAATAATGGCGTACACATTATCCAAAAATAGGTAAAAGTCGCCATTATTCTCGCTAACTGATTCGACAGATTTCCAATTGAAAAATGAGGTTGCGTACTCTTTTGTAGCATGTATGCCATCATCTCTTAATTCAATAGTACTTTCAGAAAGCAAAAAACCATCGGTTTTCGGTAGTGTGTTTTTTTGTACCTTTTGCATTTCATAAAAATACACACCAATTCCAACCAAAATCGGCAATATGACAATGATTGCCGTAGATAAATCAAAGTTGAAGTCAGTTTTACCTATAGTCTGAAAAATAGACATGAATACAATTGCCACTAAGAACCAAATTACAAAATTCACTAAAAATGACTTCTTCTCGTTCTTCTTTCCTGAAGCTTGTTTTAGCGCAAACTTAGTAAAATTCTTATATTCTTCTTGTTCAAGTCGAAAACTAACCAACATCCTGTAACTTACCTCTAGTATGTATAACGCCGCTATAAAAGGCGCGCGTTAGCGCGTCCAGTGGAGGCCGTTTTTTGGCCGGAACGATTTTTGATAGCATTGTTATGTTTTATCTCTATTAGCTATTTCTATTAATTTTGGTAATAACTCTTCTAGAATTTCCTGAATGCCATTTGCTAGTTTAAAGTGCCAATCTGCCATTTCTCTTTCTGATCCCAAATCTGGCTTACTTTCTTCATCAACTTCAAAAATTAGCCTATGAATTTTTGAATTAGCTTGCTCAAGAGGTTTTTGGAAATCGGTTGAAAATATGAACGACCCTGTGGCACTAAACTTTGATATTTCCCGTATAGAGCTATCGAAGTTGGCCTCTACCGCTATGGTTGGCTCACAGCAGTGGTTTGCGCGAACTTGCTCCGACCAAAAAATAAGTTCCTCGATTGACTCTATGACTTTTTTATATGCAGACCTTCTTTCATCCCATACTTTTTCCTGCTTAAACTTTCGCAGAGCAAGCAGGGAAGCTAAAGCTGCGGATACAAAGCCCACAACTATTGGGTTAAACCACTTAAAGAATTCTGCATATTCCAAATCTATCTCCGTGAAACATAACGCCTCAACTAAACAGCAGATACTTATTGGCTATACTAGCGCGAAGCGCCAGCCAATGAGTAGCTGTCTGATTAAGTTGTTTGTTAGAACTCATTATTCATTGAGCTCAATTAAAGTGAGTGTGCATAACTCTGTGTTAGCATCGAAATCGTAATTAATACGACGAAGTTCTGTTTTCGATGACTTAGCTAACAGCAGTGCGGAGTATGCTGCTTTTCCGAACTCAATGTTTAAGTCTGCGTATATAATGCTAAATTTACAAGGTGTAGAAAGCTCACCTTGCACTGAAAAGTAAGCGCTACTATTGTGCACACCCACACGACCTACAAATCTATTCTGCTCTTGATTTGCTTCAGCAACTGCCGCACACAACGTGCCTAGAAAAAGTATAGTTTTTAAAGTTTTCATGATTTCCTCCATGAGTTATAACGCTTCGCTAAGCGGAAAATAATGGTTGGCTATAATCGCGAAGCGATGGCCGACTGTTATTTTTCCGACTTAAGCGACTTGTTAGTTTTCGTTTTTGACGGTGGTACCGACTTCGTATTTTTTTCTTTTACGAGCTTATTTAGTTCGGAATCTGTTTTATATAAAACTTTGCCACATGGAACAAATTCAGATGAATGTTCTAAATGCACATCTTGATCATCGAAAAAAATGTGTGCTCTAAAGGCCTTTAATATATTACTTTTCTCTACACCACCTAAAAAGAAAGCTTCATCAACGTAAACCCCCCAACTTCTTAGTGTTTTAATAACTCGCATCTCTGATGGGCTATTACGCGCAGTAACAATCGCAATACGGACAGGCGATAACTCTACACTCATTGGAAGTCTATCCTGCAACTTTGCTAATTTAATAAGGAAATTAGCAAAGGGCCCTTCGCTCATTGGAATATCTTGCAGTTTGTCTTCATTTTCATGAAATGCCACCATTCCATCATTCTTATAAACAAGCTCACTTTTTTCATCAAAAATTACAGCGTCACCATCAAACGCAATTCTTACTTGTCCATCCGGAATGTTACATTTGTAAGTTGGAGGAATAGACAACACTGCGGAAGCACAAGAACCACTATCAATTACTTTTTGCGCATCTTTTTGGTTTGTTGTTAGAAAAAGATCCACTTCAAAAGCGTCTAAGTAATCGGCACTCGACTCTCCTGCGGTGAAAGCAGACCTAGTAATATTTAAGCTATGAGTTCTAATTG